>CABQJB010000153.1 GCA_902464195.1 uncultured Megasphaera sp. | reverse complement strand
GACAGCGCCTTTTTCTGTAGGGGCGCCACGTGGGGCGCCCGTTCACGAAATCGGGTTCACAAGTATCTTACATATATCTGGCGGGCTAAAAACTACAAATGCTGAGAAATCAACCTCTCAGACCGCCTTTGGCGGCCAGCTCTCCTATGAGGAGAGCCTTTCGTCAAACATCATACATCAAACATCAAACTATTTTCACGAATCAAATGCGGCTTCCATGGCAGCGGCTTTTTCCTGGACGGCTTCGGCTGCTTCTTCGCCGATGTAGGCTTCGGCCATGTTGGCGATGTCGTCTTCATGGACGCCCATGTCGGCAATGCGCAGGTCGAGGTGCAGGGCCTTGGCCAGGTAGCAGAGGCGGGCGGCGCAATCGTCGGATGTGAAACCACCCATGGTGCGGGCCAGTTTGCCATAGAGGAAGGGATCCCTGCCGGCCTTGGCGTCGACGACGACGGGAACGATGGCGGCCAGGAGGACTTCGTCAGCGGCAAAGGACGTCTTGGCGACGGCCTGTTTCAGGTCTTTGGCGACTTGGCAGCCCGTTTCGGCACTGACCATGCTGCCGATGACGCCGGCCAGGACGACTTTTTCCCAAGCCCCTTTGTCTGTGTTTTCCCCGCAGACGCCGACGAGCTTGTCATTCAGGATGTCGATGGCATAGAGGGCCATGGCATCGGTCAACGGCTGGGCATCGGGCGCCGTATAGGCCCGGATACATTCGCACAGGGCGGCGAAACCGGAGACAGCCCGTTCTTTCTGGCTCATGCCGGTCATGCAGTCCGGATCGACGAGGACGACTTTGGCCATCAGGGCGCTGTCACGGCTGCCATCGGGCAGGGAGGCATCGAAGCAGGCGCCGGCGTGATACGTCGTCGGAACGAAATTCAGCGGCATCATGGCCTTGCCCAGGGTACGGGCAGCGGCACTGGCGATCAGCTTGGCCCCTTCCATGACGGTATTGCCGCCGATGGCGACGATGAAGTCGCTGCCGTTCTTCCGGATTTCGTCGACTGCCGAATCAGCCGTAATATCCAGGGATTTCCCGGTAATGTGAGCAAAGCGGGCTACGGAAATGCCAGCGTCTTTCAGGCTCTTTTCGACTTCACCGACGATGTCCCGCCCATTGGTAGCGGCATCGGTGACAATCAGGGCCTTGGTCCCGTAGGATTTGAAGAGTTCCCCGGCCATATGGCGCTTGCCGGCGCCGAAGACGACGGATACAGGCATGGAGAAGGAGAAACTGAGCGGCTGCGATACATAGGTGACAGGCGCATCGGATTCAACGTCGTGCAATGCAGCGGCCATAGCCTGACCGAAAGCCAGGTCGCCCGCTTCTTCGACGGCTTCATTATCGAGGGCGACGTCGATATGGGTAGCGAATTTGCTGCCGTATTTAGCCTTGCAATAGAAGCCGAAGAGGACGCCCAAGATGGACCAGCCCAGGACCATGCCCCATTCCTGGGGAACCAGGGTAGCGCCGGAACCAGGAATCATGTACATGACGACCATGAAGCCCGACATGAGGATAGCCATGGCGCCGACCAGTTTGTAATGGCTGACTTTATAGGGACGAGCCATTTCCGGAGCCTTTTTACGCAAGATGACAAAGGAAATGGCGACCATGCAGTAGGCGACGCAGCAGCCGAAGTTGCCGGCATCGACGACCCAGACCAGCATCTTTTTGCCGAAGAAGGGCGCGATGATGGACAAGAGGCCGATGAGCAGGAGCGCGTTGATCGGCGTCTTATATTTGTCGTGCAATTTGGCGAAGACATGCGGAATCATGTACGATTCGGCCATGGAATACATGGCGCGGCTGCCGCCGATGAGGAAGGAGTTCCAGCTGGTGATGATACCGCAGAGACCGCCGATGATGAGGACCTTGGCCATGATGGAGCTGCCAAAAGCGACAGCCATGGCATCGGCCGTGACCAGGCCGCCAACGCCTTTCATGGCGACGGCGATTTCCGAATTATTCATGACATAGCCGACACCAAAGATGATGAGGGCATAGAAGAGAACGGCCAGGACGATGGACAAAATCAGGATACGGCCGATTTTCTGCAAGGATACGGAAATTTCTTCCGCTGCCTGCGGGATGACGTCGAAGCCGATGAAATAGAACGGCGTCATGACGGCAACGGCTAAAGTCCCTTTGACCATATCCGTCGTCGTAGCGCCCATGAAGAGCTGGCCTTCCAGGTTGGCCGTCGTACCGGTCAGGGCCGATGCAGCGATGAGCAGGATACCGACGCCGCCGATGATGACCGTCAGGACGGTCTGCAAGATGGCAGCCGTCTTGGTCCCGATGATATTGATGGCCGTAATGAAGACAGAAACCAGAATGGCTACGGCCAGCCAGGAAGCATAAATATCGAAACCGGCAACGGTATACATATAACCCGTCAGGAAATCAGGATAAATATAAGCGACAATCGTCGGCAGTGCGCAGGCTTCAAAGCAGACGACGCTGACATAGCCGAGGACGATCATCCACGTACAAATAAAAGAACCAATGGGCCCCATGGCCTTATAACTGAAGACGTGTTCGCCGCCGCACTGCGGCATGGCCGACGTCAGTTCGGCATAGGTCAGGCCGACGAAGAAGACCATGATGCCGCCGATAGCGAAGCCCAGCATGGCGCCCAGGACGCCGCCTTCCATGATCCAGTCGCCTGTCGATACGACCCAGCCCCAGCCGATCATAGCGCCGAAAGCGATGACCAGGACGTCCCAGGCACTTAGGACTTTATCAAAATCAGACTTTTTTGTAGCCATCTTTCATACCCCCTCAAGTCTCTTCAAAACGCATTTCGACGAAGGATTTGATGAACTTCGCCGTCTTTTCCCAGCCCAGGACACTGCTGTCGACCAGCAGGTGGCGGTTGTGACGGTCGCCGCGATAGGTGCCGGTAATGTATTTATACCGGCGATGGAGGGCATTGTCATAATCCCGGATGACTTCTGCCGCATGGCGTTCGGATAAATTCATCTTTTCCATGATGGTCTTGATGCGTACTTCCGTCGGTGCGTAGACAAAGACGTTGACGACATCATCCTGCCCCTTCAGGATGTAGTCGCTGCACCGGCCGATGATGACGCACGATGATTTGGCCATCTTGCGGATGACGTCGAACTGCGTGTAAATGACTTTATTCGACAAGTTCGCATAGCGCGTTCCCAATGACGTTTCGATGCCATAAGGAACGAAATTCTTATTATCTGCTTCTTCTACGAGATGTTTTTCTACGCCGATTTTTTCCACGACTTTATCTACGAGATCCCGGTCGTAGTATTCGATTCCCAGCGACTTGGCCAGCATCTTGCCGATTTCCGGGCCGCCGCTGCCGAATTCACATCCCACAGTGATGACGAAATGTTTCATTTCGTTTCCCCCTTTTTTAAGAAAAGGTGCCTGCCAACCCCTCAATTCTGGCAGACACCTTCTCATACCCCTCAGTTACGTGTACTTATTTTGCCAATTCTTCGACCGATTCCTTGATGATGGCAATGGCCTTGTCGACGTGTTCCTTCTGGAGGATCAGCGGCGGGACCAGACGCAGGACGTGTTCGCCGATAGCCGTCGACAGCATGTGTTTGTCGAAGCATTTATGCTTCAAGTCGACGCTGTTGATCTTGTCGTCGAATTCAAGCCCCAGGAAGCAGCCCTGGCCGCGGGCTTCCTTCAGATGTGGCAGTTTTTCGCGGGCCTGTTCCAAGAAGTATGCCCCCATCTTCTTGGCATTGCCGGCCAGGTCTTTGTCCAACAATTCGTTGACTTCGGCCAAAGCTGCGGCGCAGCAGACCGGATGGCCGCCGAAGGTGCTGCCGTGGGAACCCATGGTGAAGGCTTTGGAAACGTCTTCGCGGGCGCAGATGGCAGCGATCGGCATGCCGCCGCCAAGGGCTTTCGCCATGGAAACGATATCCGGTTTGATGCCGTAGTTCATGTAGGACATGACAGCACCGGTGCGGCACCAGCCGCTCTGTACTTCGTCCAGGAGGAGGAGCAGGCCTTTTTCATCGCACAGTTTACGCAGGCCTGTGAGGAATTCTTTCGTTGCCGGATGGACACCGCCTTCGCCCTGTACCGGTTCGACCATGATGCCGATGGTATTTTCCGTGATGGCGTCTTCAAAGGCTTTCAAGTTGTTGAATTCAGCATATTTGAAGCCCGGTGTCATGGCGCCGAAACCGAGCTGGCAGGCATTGTCCGGCTGGCCCGTAGCACTCATGGAACCAAAGGTACGACCGTGGAAGGATTCTTTTGCCGTGATGATTTCGTATTTGTTGGGACCAAAGTGTTCAACGCCGTATTTACGGGCCATCTTGATCATGGCTTCGTTGGCTTCTGCGCCGGAATTCTGGAAGAAAATCTTGTCCATACCGATGGTCGTGCAAATCTTTTCAGCCAGCAGGGCCTGCGGTACCGTGTACGGGTAGTTGAAGGTCTGCATGATGTCCATGCACTGGTCGATGACGGCCAGGACGACTTTATCGTTGCAGCTGCCGGCACTGTTGACGGCGATACCAGCGTAGAAATCGAGGTACGGTGTGCCGTTTTCGTCGTAGACGTACATGCCTTTGCCGCGTTCAGCAATCATATCGAAGCGTTCGTACGTTTCGATCATGTACTTGTCTACTTTGGCTTTGATTTCTTCTTTGGTCAATCC
>CABQJB010000152.1 GCA_902464195.1 uncultured Megasphaera sp. | reverse complement strand
ATATATAATGTAATATAAACTTGAAAGCCTTGTAATAAAAAAAGCTTCCATCCCAAGTAAGGGACGGAAGCACCGTGATACCACCCAATTTCACTCATCCTTCACAGGATGAGCCTCTTCAGGTACGCAGGCAAATGAGCCTTGAATACCATAGTGCTGTAACGGGCACGCCCGGACGGCCTAACTGTTCGACCAATCTGCTCGGAGTCCATCTTCCACGATTACCCTTGCATTCCCTTTCACCAAATGGGAATTCTCTGTGCCAATTCCTATCGTGTACTCTTCTCTTCATTGCAACACTATCAAGTTGTTGACGTAAGTCTACCATCAAAAACGGACTTTGTCAAATGGTTTTTGCAAAAAATTTCAAGTAAAGTGACGTTAAACGTTATATGTTTCAATAAAACAGGGTGAATTATAGGCGCAGTTCGCAGTTCGCAGGTCGCAGGCCGCTGCGGTCCTGCGGACCGCAAAAAAATACACGGCCAGCGGCCTTGTGCGTAGGGGACGCCCAGAACCTTTCTGACCCGGCAGGTACCGACCATCGGGAGGGGCAGGGTGCTTGCCAGAAAGGACAGCAGCGTCGGGCGTCCCGTTGTGAGATTTGACCACAGCCGATTCGAGTATAATGGCAGGTTTTTACGAACCACAAGATGTCCGTCACAAATTCCGGCTGTACACGGGATTCACGGCGGTACGCCTTTTAGGCGTCCCCTACGAAATCGCATACAGGCGATGGAAAAGAACACATGCTGCAAAAAAATACACGGTCAGCGGCCTTGTGCATAGGGGCTGTCCCGGGTATGCGCCTTCCATATAGTCTGAGGCGAAGGGTGATAAAGTAGTCATAATGGGTCCTCCTTTGGGTCTAATCCTTTACGGATGGCCTTATTATACGGTACAATAAGATATGACACAAACGGTGATTTAGCATGTATGTCATGACGAAATGGGTGAATAAGTGATATGGATAGTATAAAATGTCAGGCTTTGCTCCTGGCGATTCAATATGGTAGTCTGACGGCGGCTGGCAAGGAACTTGGTTATACCCAGTCGGGGATGACCCGCATGATCCGCTCGCTGGAGAAGGAAATCGGCTTCCCGCTGCTCGTGCGCAACAAGCAGGGTGTCCGGCCGTCGGCCAATGGCCAGCAGATGGTGCCGGTCTTTCAGGAAGTTGTCCGGGCTTCGCAAAAGGCCGTCGACTTGGGGGCGGCGATTCAAGGTGTCCTGGCCGGGGTCCTTAATATCGGCAGTTATTATAGTGTGGCTGCGGCGTGGCTGCCGAAGATTTTGCGCCGTTTCCAGGCCCAGTATCCCAAGGTGGAAGTCCATTTGTTGGAAGGGACGAATCAGGAATTGGCCAAGTGGCTCAATGAGAAGGCCGTCGACTGCTGTCTGGCCGCCAAGCCCGGAGCGGATGTGGCCTATGACTGGATTCCCTTGAAGGACGATGAGCTCGTCGTCTGGCTGCCGCCGGATCATCCCTGGACGGCGGAAAAGGAGATTCCCGTAGAATGGCTGAATGGCGCGCCTTTCATCATCCCGCTGCCGGATCACGATACGGATATCGACCGCTTCCTGGCCGCCAAGCAGGTGCAGCCCGATATCCGCTTCACGACAACCGACCCGTACACGGCGTATTGTATGGTCGAAGAGGGCCTGGGAATCAGCGTCAATAACCGTCTGACGACGGAGAAGTGGGCTGGCCGCGTCGAACTCCGGCCCCTGGCCCCGGCTCAGTCGATTTCGCTGGGGCTGGCCGTTCCGGATATCCAGGAAATGTCACCGGCAGCGGGCAAGTTTGTCGCCCAGGTCTGGCAGGCTGTCAATGGCAGCCCGGAAAAATAGGAGTTTGACGACCAAAAGACTATAAAATTTGGATATTCTATGGTATAATTTGTTGTTATGTGACCTGATAACATACTTTGGTACTGGAGGTATAAGAATGGCTACAGTTCAGGAAAAGATTGACCAGCTCCATGAAAAGCTCGCGAAAATCGAGATGGGCGGCGGTCAGAAGCGAATTGATTCGCAGCATAAAAAAGGCAAGATGACAGCCCGCGAACGGCTGGCTAAATTATTTGATGAAGGCAGCTTCACGGAAATGGGGCAGTTCATCCATCATCGCTGCATGAATTTCAACATGCAGGAAAAAGAAATCCCCGGCGACGGCGTCGTTACCGGCTATGGCACGGTCCGCGGCCGCCTGGTCTTCGCTTATGCCGAAGATTTCACCGTCGAAGGCGGTTCGCTTGGCGAAATGCACGCCCATAAGATCGCCCAGATGCAGGAAATGGCCCTGAAGATGGGAGCCCCTGTCATCGGCATCAATGACTCCGGCGGTGCCCGTATCCAGGAAGGTGTCGATGCTTTGTCCGGTTTTGGCCGCATCTTCATGAATAATACGGCCGCGTCGGGCGTCATCCCGCAGATCGCCGTCATCATGGGGCCCTGCGCCGGCGGTGCCGTATACAGCCCGGCCCTGATGGACTTCGTCTTCATGGTCAAGAATACGTCGGACATGTTCCTCACGGGCCCGGCCGTCATCAAGTCGGTCACGGCCGAAGAAGTGACAGCCGAAGAATTGGGCGGCGCCATGACGCACAGCTCCATTTCCGGCGTAGCTCACTTTGCCTGTGAAAATGAAGATGACTGCATCGAAAAAATCAAGGCTCTTCTCGACTTCCTACCCAGCAACAATATGGAAGAAGCGCCGGTCGTCGAATCGGATGATGACCCGAATCGCGAAGACGAAAGCCTCAATTCGGTCATCCCCGACGACAGCAGCATGCCTTACGATATGCTCGACGTCATCAAATCCTGCGTCGACGACGGCAACGTCTTCCAGGTACTGGAAAACTATGCCCTGAATATCATCACCTGCTTCGCCCGCTTTGACGGTCAGACCGTCGGCATCATCGCCAACCAGCCGAAGTTCCTGGCCGGCTGCCTGGACATCAATGCATCGGATAAGGCCGCTCGTTTCATCCGCTTCTGCGACAGCTTCAATATCCCTGTCGTCACTTTTGTCGATGTACCGGGCTTCCTGCCTGGGACGACCCAGGAATACGGCGGCATCATCCGCCACGGTGCCAAGATGCTCTATGCTTACTGTGAAGCGACGGTCCCCAAAATCACTGTCGTCACCCGCAAGGCCTACGGCGGTGCCTATATCGCCATGTGCTGCCGCCAACTCGGTGCCGACATGGTCATGGCCTGGCCGTCGGCAGAAATCGCCGTCATGGGTCCCGATGGGGCAGCCAATATCATCTTCAAGCACGATCCGGAAAAGGAAAAGAAGAAACAGGAATATATCAATGAATTTTCGACGCCTTATAAAGCAGCCGAACACGGCCAGATCGACTGCGTCATCGAACCGAAGGAAACGCGTCCGCGCATCATCAGCGCCCTGGCTATGCTTTACAGCAAGCGGGAAGAACGGCCGTCGAAGAAACACGGCAACATGCCGTTATAAGGAGGCTGTTGTATGATAGAAATTCAATTTGCCGTCATCGTCCTGCTGGTCGCCATGACCCTGGTCCTGAGCCGGTACTATAATACCCGCTTCCGTGCCCTGGAAGACAAGATGAAGGATGTTGCCGACTTCCAGCAGAGCGTCAAGGAACTGGCCGAAGCCGTCCAGGATTTGAAGGACGCTGTCAAGGCTGAAAAAACGGTCCCGCCGGAATCGAAAGAAGAGAAAAAGCCGGAATTGACGCACCCCGTCGTTCCTGTCGGTCAGCGCCAGCCTGCCGTCGTCGCAGCCCGGCCGATGGCCGTTGTGAAAGAAACGGTTCCGCAAGCTTCTCAAGATGGCATAGACGATGAAGTCGTCGCCGTCATCATGGCCGCTGTCGCCGCCTATGGCTATCCGCCGTCGGCTATCCGTTCTATCCGTCCGCAGAAACGCGGTTATAAACGCCATCGGGAAAACTGGGCTATGGCAGCCCGCCTGGGTGGTATGAGTCGTTAGTACAGTGAATATTTAAATCCAGGAGGATTACATATATGAAAAAATTCAAGGTTACTGTCAATGGAAAAGCATATGAAGTAGAAGTCGAAGAAATGGGAGGCGCACCGGCAGCGGCTCCGGCTCCGCAGGCTGCAGCTGCACCGGCTCCGGCAGCTCCCGCACCGACGCCGGCAGCGGCTCCGGCTGCAACGCCGGCTCCGGCCGTAGGCGGCCCGATCCCGGAAGGCGCCATCACCGTCAAAGCCCCCATGCCGGGCAAGATTTCGGCCCTCAAAGCCGAAGCCGGCAAAGCCGTCAAACGAGGCGACATCATCCTCGTCCTGGAAGCCATGAAGATGCAGAACGACATCACAGCGACCGCAGACGGAACGCTCCACGAAATCCGCGTCAACCCCGGCGATAACGTAAAGACCGGCGACGTACTGGCTGTTATTGTAAAATAGTAGGGGACGCCCAAAGGGCGTCCCGCAGGCCGCAGTTCGCAATTCGCAGTTCGCAGACCGCAGTTCGCAGGCCGCAAAAAAGTGGCTAGCCACTAACAATTTAAAAGGGATTGTCGCATGTGCGACAATCCCTTTTTTGAGCTTGCAGTTGCAAGTTTGATGTGGGGGGAGCAAAAATTTAAAAGCCCTCCGCTAACTGCTAATCCCTAGCTGCTAACAGCTTAAACGCGTCGGCGGGCCGCCTTGACAGGACGGCCCCCACAAGCCACGAGGAACCAGCCCCTAGCCACTAA
>CABQJB010000151.1 GCA_902464195.1 uncultured Megasphaera sp. | reverse complement strand
GATAAAACCTTTACAAATTAAAATGAGCGAGTATAATAAAAGGCAGTTGAACGATTGACTGTCTGGTCAATCCATAGGGGAGTCAACGATACTTTACAATCATAAGGGGAGAGGTTCTATGACGAAACACATCTTTAGAACCAAAAGTATCAGTGAATTTATTTCGGAAACGAAACAAGACGGCGGCATGAACCGCGTCCTCGGTACTTTTGGCCTGACCATGCTCGGTATCGGCGCTATTGTCGGTACAGGTATCTTTGTTCTGACCGGCGTTGCTGCTGCCAATTATTCCGGTCCTGCACTTATTATTTCTTTCATCATTGCAGCATTGGCTTGCGGCTGTGCCGCCCTGTGTTATGCTGAATTCGCCGCTATGGTCCCGGTTGCCGGCAGTGCTTATACTTACGGCTACGTCGCCCTCGGTGAGTTCTGGGCCTGGGTCATCGGCTGGGACTTGATACTAGAGTACGCCTTTGCCGTATCGGCCGTCGCCATCGGCTGGTCCGGGTATTTCAATAATATCCTCACCAATCTGGGCATCACTTTGCCGAAAGCTTTGACGATGGCTCCGTATGACGGTGGTATCGTCAATCTGCCGGCCGTCCTCATTCTCTGTGTCATCGCCTTCATCAACATCCATGGCGTACGCCAGAGTGCGACTGTCAACAACATCATCGTCGGCATCAAATTGGCCGTCGTCGCCTTGTTCCTGGCTTTGGGCTTCAGCCACGTCGATGCTGCCAACTGGGTTCCCTTCATGCCCTATGGCTGGTCGGGCGTCTTCGCTGGTGCATCCATTATCTTCTTTGCTTATATCGGTTTCGATGCCGTTTCCACAGCAGCCGAAGAAGTCAAGAATCCGCAGAAGGATTTGCCCCGCGGCATCATCTTATCGCTCATCATCTGTACGGTTTTGTATATCGCTGTATCGGCTGTCCTCACTGGGATGGTTCCGTATCTTGAATTCAAGACGACAGCCGCTCCGGTTGCCTTTGCCCTCCAGGCCGTTGGCTATCACTGGGGTGCCGCTGCTATCTCCGTCGGCGCTATCTGCGGTCTAACTTCGGTACTCCTGGTCATGAGCTTTGGCCAGAGCCGTGTACTCTTCGTTATGTCCCGTGATGGCTTGCTGCCGAAATTCTTCGGCCATGTCAATCCGAAATATAAGACACCGGCCCGCAGCTCCATGCTGGTCTGCGTGGTTACGGCTATTACGGCAGGCTTCCTGCCCATCAACATCGTCGCTGAAATGACCAATATCGGTACACTCTGTGCCTTTATCATCGTTTCGGCTGCTGTCATCGTCCTTCGCAAGAAGAACCCGAATCAGGAACGCGCCTTCAAATGTCCGCTCGTTCCCCTGGTTCCGCTCCTGGCTATCGCTTTCTGCGGTGTCCTCATCTACATGCTGCCCCTGGTTACGCAGATCCGCTTCGTCGTATGGCTTCTGTTAGGCCTGGCCATCTATTTCGGCTATGGCTACAACCACAGCATCATCTCCCAGGCACGCCGTGGACAACTCAGTGCCGCTCCCATTCCGGGTGCTGCTGCACCGGCTGAACAAGGCGTCCACGAAGGCCATCCGGCTAATCATTAATCCGCTTTCCAACCCAATACCAATATCGAAAAAGGCTGTCACCCTGTGACAGCCTTTTTCGATGTTAAAAATGCCCCAAACGGGGCTTCGTAGGGGACGCCCAGAGGGCGTCCCGCAGCGAACAGTCAGCCAATATATGTAACTGGTCAATGAGGCATGGTTTTGCGAACTGCGAACTGCGACCGGCGTTTTCTTGGATTCAGATGCGACTTCGCCGCGACAGATTCAAACTGACAACGACGCTTCGGGAAACCCTCAGCTCGTAAAAAAATGCCCCGACTGGGGCTGCGTAGGGGACGCCCAAAGGGCGTCCCGCTGTGAGATTTGGACATAGCCTTATCCTTGTATGATGGTGGGCTCTTGCAAACCACTTGTCATAAATTACGGTCATCTGCACCATTCATGCGGGACGCCCTTTGGGCGTCCCCTACGAAATCGCAACCAGGCGATGGGGCCACGAGCCACGAACCACTGATTCTGTGTTATACTATAAACAGTTTATCATGCATAAAGGGGGTCTCCTCATGAAGTGTGTTGTTTTGCTCAGTGGCGGCGTTGATTCTACGACGTGTCTGGCCATGGCATTGACGAAATATAAAAAGGAAGACGTCTTGGCGTTGACGGCTTATTATGGCCAGAAGCATGCCAAGGAATTGGAAGCGGCCCGCAAGGTGGCGGCTTATTACGGGGTGAAGCAGCAGGAGGTTAATTTGTCTCAGGCTTTTTCTTTGAGTGATTGTTCGCTTCTGCAGGGCAGTCATAAGGCGATTGCCCATGAATCGTATGCGGATCAGCTGGCCAAGAAAGGCGGCGAAGGGACGGTCGATACGTATGTGCCTTTCCGCAACGGCCTGTTCTTGTCCTTTGCCGCCGCCGTTGCCGTCAGCGTCGGGGCGGAAGTCATTTATTACGGCGCTCATGCCGATGATGCCGCTGGCCGGGCTTATCCGGACTGCACGCCGGAATTTGAAACGGCTATGAATACGGCTATCTACGAAGGGTCAGGCCGGACCTGTCATTTGGAAGCGCCGTTATTATCGTGGAACAAGGCGGGCGTCGTCAAGGAAGGTCTGCGCCTGGGAGCGCCTTATGAATTGACCTGGAGCTGCTATGAAGGCGGCGATAAGCCCTGCGGTGTCTGCGGGACCTGCCGCGACCGGGCGGCTGCCTTTGCTGCCAATGGGGTCAAGGACCCGGCATTGCTATAAAACGGGGAGTCAGGGAGGAGACATATATATGGAATATAAGGTAAAGACGCGGCTGACGACGATGGTACTGTTGGCGCTCATGGCCTTTGGGTCCGTCCAGGCCAGCGACGCTGTGTCCGAAAAAGATAATTTTTATCAGGCTGTCAATGGCAAGACGTTAGCAGCGCAGCAAATCCGGCCGACGGAAGCTTCTTGGTCCTGGTTTTCTGAACGGTCTTTAGAAAATAAGAAAGCCCTGGGCAAGGAACTGGAAGCTGTTGCTGCCAAGCAGGGGACCTATGCCAAGGGGTCGCCGGAACAGAAAATCGCCGATCTTTATGCCTGCGCTATCGATAATAAACAGCGCAACGCCACGGCCCGTGCTCATCTGCAGGAACTGACCGGCCCCATTGAAAAGGCCCAGACCCTGCCGGAATTGACGGCAGCCTTACAGGCTGTCAGTGCCAAGACCGGGACGGATATCTTCGTAGGCTATACTGTCGACCGCCTGCCGACGGGCCTGCGCTATGTGCCGCGCATTTTGACAGTGACGCCGTCCTTTACGAAGGATGAATTGGAAAAGGAACCCCAGCCCGGAGCGTGGAAGGCTTATCGGGAATACGTCGCCCATATCCTCGAAGAGGCTGGTGAAACACCGAATCAGACTGCGGCTCACAGTGAAGCCATCTTTGCCATGGAAAAGGGCCTGGGGCCGCACTTGCTGACGAGCGAACAGCGCAATGACGTGACCGTCCAGAACCGCCTGATGTCGCGGGGGAATCTGGAAAAACTCATGCCCAATATGGGCGGCAAGACGGTCCTGACCAACCTGGGCCTGAATAAAGAAAAACAATTCTTCTTATCGAATCCGGAGTATTTACAGCAGTTCGACGCCCTCTATGTGCCTAAGAATCTCGACCTGCTCAAGAGCTATGCTGTCTATCAGGTTTACAGCGGCTTTGCGCCCAGTGCGGATATCAAATTGCGGGATCTGCAGCGCAATTATGCCCTCCAGCGCTTCGGCATCGCCCAGGCACGGGATGACAAGGAAACGGCGAGCCGCATGGTCCAGAATATGCTGTCGTACGAATTCGGCCAGATTTATATGAAGAATCACTGCACGGCGGCCATCATCAACGACGTGAAGGCCATGATCAATGAAATCCGCGACGTCTATCAGCAGCGGCTGGAAGCCAATGACTGGCTCAGTCCGGCGACGCGGGCCAAAGCCGTCGACAAGCTCAGCCACCTGCGCGTTTTTGTCGGTGGACCTGCGGCGGATGACAAACCGATCATCGAAAGTATGCCTGACGTCATCGCCCCACAGGATGGCGGCGATTTGCTGGCCAATGTCATGCATAACGGCGTCCTGGAAAAACAGCAGGTCCATGCGTTATTGGGAACGAATTTTAATCCCGATAAATGGTATGCCTTTGACCCGCAAGATGTCAATGCCGCCTATATCCCGGAAAATAACAGCATCACCATCCCGGCCGGTATCCTGCAGCCGCCGTTCTACGATGCCAAAGCTTCGCGCGGTGCCAATCTGGGCGGCATCGGCGTCGTCATTGGCCATGAGATTTCTCATGCCTTTGACCCGAATGGCAGCAAGTACGACAGCGAAGGCCGCTTGAAGAACTGGTGGAAGGCGAAAGACTATGAAGCTTTCCAAAAATTATCGGCCGCTTTCGGTCCTTATTACGACAGCTATACCCTCGGCAAGGGGCTCCATGAAAATGGCAAGCTCGTCAGCAACGAAGCCATTGCCGACTGCGGCGGCCTGTCGGTTGCGACAGAACTGACCCATGGCGACCAGGGGATGCTGCGCGACTTATACCGCACCTTTGCCACGGTCTTTGCGACCAAGATGACGGACCAGCTGCTGCTCTACCTGGTCCAGAATGATCCCCACCCGACGGGAGAAGCCCGCGTCAACGGCGCCTTGTCGTCGACGAATGGCTTCTATACGGCCTACGGCATCCAGCCCGGCGACGGCATGTATGTCGAACCGCAGAAGCGTGTCCATTTGTGGTAAAATCT
>CABQJB010000150.1 GCA_902464195.1 uncultured Megasphaera sp. | reverse complement strand
TGCATAACCACGCTATTTGTGAGCATTTTTTATTTTCAAAAGTGTCAAACTCGGGTAAAACGCCTTAGAACGGAAAATACGAACGTTGGGATCACCCCCGCTCGTGCGGGAAAGACACAATATCAGTGCTGCTACTAACCCGATAATCGGGATCACCCCCGCTCGTGCGGGAAAGACCTTCAATCCAATCGCCCTCCTATGCCGATACCGGGATCACCCCCGCTCGTGCGGGAAAGACCTAATATATCTCGTACTTCTGTCCAGTTACTCAGGATCACCCCCGCTCGTGCGGGAAAGACCTAAGCAGTCTACTAATATAACCAGCGACTATAGGATCACCCCCGCTCGTGCGGGAAAGACTGAAATGAAAGTGTACATTAATCCCGGCCACGAGGATCACCCCCGCTCGTGCGGGAAAGACAGTAATGAATCCTTTTATTTGCGCCATTTCGCTCTTGCCGATATTGAAAATTTATTTAATTCCCTTTCAAAGTATCAGCACTTTACAACTTTTACGAAATCTTGGTGTCTTCTAAAGTTAGCCTACACAAGGACTATATCTATTCTATCATCAAATCGGTTCTGTGAAAACTATGTGTCCTATTCTATTGTTTATTCCAGCTCCGTGCTACAAATAAACCTCTCCGGCTCTTCGAGCCACCTCTCCTATAAATGAGAGGCTCTAACCATTACAAGACGTCGACCAGGAGTTTTAGGATCAGGTTGGCTTCGTGGCCGGCGCAGATGGCGACTCTGGGAGCCATGAGGCCGCGGCCAGGTTTGGCGTTCCGTGTCTGGTCGCCGCAGATGTAGAAGTGGCTGGTGATTTTTTTTGTTTCGATGGCGTTGCTGTCGCCGTAGCCGGCCATGCCCGAGGCGGAGACGATGTATTTGTCGGGACATTGTTCCAGGATGGTGTGGACGAGCATGGTCTTGGCATCGGGGTTGTCGAAGGCTTCGCAGATGACCTGGTCGTCTTTCAGGATGGTCGGCACGTTGTCTTCGGTGAGGCGGACGAAGTCCGTACGGACGTCGATGAAGGGATTGATGTCGGCAATCTGCCGGGCCAGGGCGTCGGTCTTGCGCTGTCCCAGGTCGCGGACCATGTAGGACTGGCGGTTGAGGTTGCTGGCATCGACGGTATCGAAGTCGATGAGGTGCAGGTGGCCGACGCCGGTCCGGGCCAGGTAGACGGCGGCGTTGGACCCCAGGCCGCCGAGGCCGCAGATGGCGACGCGGCCGGCGCTGACTTTCTGGTGGACTTTCGGCGTATGGCGGGAACACATCATGCCTTCCAGGGCTTCTTTCGGCGGCAGGCGGTCTTTGGGGATGAAATAGATTTCATCTCCCTCTTTCAGGGCCAGGTTCTCTGTCGTGGCAAAGCCGTTGACGATGGTGATTTCCTGACCGCTGCCATAGGCGGCTTTCAGGTCTTCCAGATGGTCACAGGGACAATTCATTTTCTTTCCGTTCAATACTAACTGCATGGTATACACCCCTCGTTGCAAAATAAAAACGCACGACGTCTGACACCTTAGGTGGTGTCCCCGTCGTACGTCTTGTTCTTATATTCTTAGTGTAGCCGTTTTCACAGCCCCTGTCAATCTTTCTTTTCGGCCTGGGCCCCTTCCTTCAAGCGTTTGAGCTGGCGCTGTTCTTCCGGTGGAAGCGATACGCCGCAGCAGCCGCCGCTGGAATTGCTGGCATAGCCTTTAAAGACTTCAGAGACGATATTCTTAACTTTTTTCACCGATTCAACAACCATGAGAAGCCCTCCTTTTTTGAAAGTCAAGGCTGTCGAATAAATTCGCCAGCCTAGCAGACCGCAGTCCGCAAAAACATTCCATTTATACAGTAACGGATAGCACCACGAGCCACGAGCCACGAGCCACGACCTGCGGCAAACCTATTCACCATTTATTCAGGCGGGCCGCCCTTTGGGACGGCCCCTACGGTTATTATATCAGAAAAAAAGTTTATTGTAAATAATATCAACGGATAATTTTTATTAATTATTTGTCATCAGCGGCCGTCGGGCCAGACGAGGGTAATCTGGCCGCTGGTTCTTGTCGCTTTGAGGTCGATGACTCGCTGGTTCGACGAGCCGCGGAAGTAGAGGCCCGGGTCTTTCAGGTCGTCGACGAAGGGGCCGTCGACGAGGACGTCGCAGACATCCAGGAGGGCTTTTTTCTGCGGGTCCTGGATGATTTCGTCATAGGTAAAGCCCGAGTAGACCCAGACCGATTTATCGGGCATGGCTTGTTTGACAGTTTTGACGATCTGCGTCAGGCCGTCAGTGTTTTCCATGGGTTCCCCGCCCAGGAGGGTCAGGCCGCCGTTGGTCGGAGCGCTGAGCCAGGACAGGAGCTGTTTCATTTCCTTATCGGTCCATTCCTGGCCGGCCCTGGGGTCCTGGTATTCCGGGTTGAAACAGTTGAAGCAGTGGCGCGAGCAGCCGGTGACGAAAATCGTCGAGCGGATGCCCGGTCCATTGGCAATGTCATATTGCCGCATCTGTGCATAATGCAAGTCAAGTCACCTCTTAGATATGGAGGACGCGGCTCTTGATTTCCTGCGTCCGTCCTTCGTTCCAGAAATTTTCGCCCAAATAGCCGCAGGTCCGGCGGATAACCGTCAGTTTATTGCGGTCTTTGTTGTGGCAGCGCGGGCATTCCCATTCGTTGTCGTCGTTGAGGATGATTTCGCCGTCGAAGCCGCATTCATGGCAGTAGTCCAGTTTCGTATTGAATTCGCCGTACGTGATGTGGTCGTAGATGTACTGGACCATGGTCAGGACAGCCGGGATATTATGGGTCATGTTGGGGATTTCGGCATAGCTGATGCAACCGCCTGTCGATTTGTCTTCAAAGTCGGCTTCAAAGGAGAACTTGTCGAAGACATTGATCGGTTCGCGGACGTCGACGTGATAGCTGTTGGTATAGTAGCCTTTGTCGGTGACGTCGGGGATGGAGCCGAAACGGGCCTTGTCGATCTTGCAGAAGAGGTTGGTCAGGTTTTCTGCCGGCGTGCCGTAGAGGGCGAAGCCGATGTTCGTTTCTTTCTTCCACTTCTGGATGTGGGCGTTGAGGTCGTCCATGATGCGCATGGCGAATTTCCGGCCTTCCGGCGCCGTGTGCGAGCAGTGCTTGGTCAGTACCGTCGCTTCATAGATGCCGATGTAGCCCAGGGACAAGGTTGCATAGCCGCCGTAAATAAATTTTTCAATGGTTTCACCCGGTTTCAGGCGGGCAATGGCGCCATACTGCCAGTGAATAGGCGATACGTCGGACGTAATGCGCTTGAGGAGATCGACGCGCAGGAGCAGGGCCTTTTTGCAGAGTTCCAGGCGCTTGTCGAGAATCTGGAAGAATTTTTCTTCGTCGCCGTCGGCGAGGATGCCAATCTGCGGCAGGTTGATGGAAACGACGCCCATGTTGAAGCGGCCATCGAACTGGTAGTTGCCCTTTTCATCTTTCCAGGGGCTGAGGAAGGAGCGGCAGCCCATGGGGCTGAAGACGTTGCCCTGATAGGATTCGCGCATCTTCTTGGCCGAAATATAGTCGGGATACATGCGTTTCGCCGTACATTCAGCGGCCAGCTTGGTCAGATAGAAGTACGGGCTGCCTTCGCGGACGTTGTGTTCGTCCAGGACGTAAATGAGTTTCGGGAAGGCCGGCGTGACGTAGACATTGGCTTCGTTCTTGATGCCCTGGATGCGCTGGCGCAGGAGTTCTTCGTCGATGAGGGCCGCTTCCCTGGCGTATTCGTAGTCCGGCTGGAAATACATGAAGAGCGTGACGAACGGCGCCTGGCCGTTGGTCGTCATAAGGGTATTGATCTGATACTGGATGGTCTGGATGCCGTCCTTGATTTCCTTCTTCGTCCGCTTCCAGGCGATTTCTTCGGCCTTTTCCATATCCGGTTCGATGCCGTAGACTTCACGCTGTTCTTCGACGACGGCTTTCATGTACTTTTTGAAGGACTTGCGGACGTAGGGAGCCAGGATGCGGTCGATGCCGTTGATGGACTGGCCGCCGTACTGGCCGCTGGCGACCTGGGCGATGATCTGCGTCGTCACCGTGCAGGCAACCTGGAAGGACTTGGGCGTATCGATTTTCTTGCCGTTGATGACCGTGCCGTTGGCCAGCATGTCTTCCAGGTTGATGAGACAGCAGTTGAACATGGGCTGGATGATGTAGTCCATGTCGTGGAAATGGATGGCGCCGCTGTCGTGGGCCTGGACGATGTCGGCCGGGATCAGTTTGCGGCGGGCAATGTCCTTGGACACTTCGCCGGCGATGAGGTCGCGCTGCGTCGATACGACGTGGCCGTTCTTATTGGAGTTTTCGTCCAGGACTTCCAGGTTGGTGTTGTTCAGCAGGCCGAATACATCGTCGTCAGTCGTATTGGTCTGGCGCTTGAAGGCCTGGATGGTCTTGTAGTTTTCATAAGCCCTGGCCGTGGCCGGATTGTTGTATTTCAACAGGCGGTAATAGACCTGGTCTTCGATGGCGTAAATGGTCAAGTCCTTCTGGATGGAAGCAGCATATGCTTCGATTTCACCGGCAATCTTAGCAGCCTGCCCTTCTTCATAAATACCGCTGCTGCTGTTCATGGCCTTTTCAATAGCAATCGTGATCTTGTCGCGATTGAAGGGCACTCGTTCTCCATTGCGCTTGATTACTTCTAACATATGTCTACCTCCACAGTATATAGTATATAGCACTTATATTTTTTCCTGCTACCCACAAGATATATGGTACAGGACCGTTTATTCACATGCCTAATGATACTATATATAGTAGGAGATGTCAATGTGCACATACTTCATCATGTTGTGGACAAGTGGGCGGATTATTTTATCAAAAAGGGCGGAAAGGCCCGA
>CABQJB010000149.1 GCA_902464195.1 uncultured Megasphaera sp. | reverse complement strand
GATTGGCGGCGGCGGCCTTATTTCTGGCCTGGCCGTAGCGGCAAAGAACGTCAATCCGAAGATTAAAGTCATCGGTGTCCAGACGGAAAACATGCCGTCCATGAAGAAATCCATCGAAAAGGGACAGGTCATCACCTACAACGGCAAGGCTACCCTGGCCGATGGTATCGCCGTCAAGACACCGGGCGACCTGACCTTTGATATCTGCAAGAAATACGTCGACGAAATCGTCACTGTCGATGAATCGGAAATCGCCAGCGCCATCCTGCTCCTCCTCGAACGGGGCAAGACCGTTGCCGAAGGTGCCGGTGCCGTACCGGTAGCAGCTCTCATGAGCGGCAAGATTTCCGGCATCCGCAACAAGAAAGTCGCAGCTCTCGTCAGCGGCGGCAACATCGACGTCAATAATATGACCCGCGTCATCAACCAGGGCCTGATCAAGTCCCAGCGCAAGATTTTCTTCCAGACCGTTATCCCCGACGTCCCGGGCGAACTGGTCAAGCTCCTGACCCTCATTGCCGGTACCAATGCCAACGTCCTTTCCATCACCCATGAACGCAGCCAGCACGGCATCGACATGGGTATGACCGCCGTTTCGCTGGAACTGGAAACGGCCAATGAAAAGCACGTTGAAAAATTGATGACCATGCTCAAAGACCATCATTATTTTGTTACCTTGAAGTAGTGGAGGCTTGATTATGGAACAGCAGAAAATGGAACGTGGCCTGAAGCCGCGTCACGTAGAGATGATCGCTCTTGGGGGGACAATCGGTGTCGGCTTGTTCATGGGGTCGGCCAACACCATTCAGATGGCGGGACCGTCGGTATTGCTCTGCTATACTGTAACGGGCGTCGTCATGTTTTTCATCATGCGCATCATGGGGGAAATGCTTTATCAAGAACCGGTTACGGGATCCTTCGCCACGTACGGACACAAATACATCAGTCCTTTCGTCGGCTACCTCACTGCCTGCTCCTATTGGTTCCTGTGGGTCGTCGTCGGCCTGTCGGAAATCACGGCTGTCGGCATCTATGTCCACTACTGGTTCCCATTGCTGCCGCAATGGATATCGGCCCTGGCCGGCATGGCCATCGTCGCTGCGGCGAATATGGCGGCCGTTAAATATTACGGTGAATTTGAATTCTGGTTCGCCCTGATCAAAGTTGTCACCATCATCGTCATGCTCATCGTCGGCGCTGCAGTCATCCTCTTTGGATTCGGCAACGGCGGCGTCCCTGTCGGCATCAGCAACCTCTGGGTTAACGGTGGTTTCATGCCTAATGGCTGGGGCGGTATGCTGGCAGCCATGTGCGTCGTCGCTGCATCCTTCCAGGGCGTTGAACTCATCGGTATCACGGCCGGCGAAGCTCAGGACCCGAAACATACTTTGAAGAAGGCCGTCAACAACATCGTCTGGCGTATCCTTATCTTCTACATCGGCTCGATTTTCGTCATCCTCTGCATCTATCCCTGGAATGAAGTCAGCTACATCGGCAGTCCCTTCGTCATGACCTTTGCTAAAGTCGGCATCTCGGCAGCAGCAGGCATCATCAACTTTGTCGTCCTCACGGCGGCCCTGTCCGGCTGCAACAGCGGCATGTACAGCTCAGGCCGTATGCTCTATACGCTGGCTCAGAACGGCCAGGCACCGAAGATTTTCGCCAAATTATCGCCGACTGGCGTGCCGCGCAACAGTATTGCCGTCACCATCGTCGTCCTGGCTATCGGTGTCATCCTCAACTATCTTATTCCGGATTCCAAATTGTTCCTCTATTTATACAGTGCCTCCGTTTTTCCGGGCATGGTCGCCTGGTTCGTCCTGGCCTATGCCCAGAAAAATTTCCGCAAAGCCTGGGGACCGGAAGTCATGGCAAAACATCCTTTCAAATCGCCGCTCTATCCCTATTCCAATTACTTCTGCATCATCTTCCTGATTCTCGTTACTATCGGCATGATCTACAATCCTGACACGCGCATGTCCATCTTCTCGTCGTGGGTCTTCATCGCCGCTGTCATCATCGCCTGGTTCGCCTGTGGCCTGAACAAGAAACAGTACGATAAAGAAGGGCATCTCATCGAAAGCGCGGAAGACAATACGACGACCATCGCCAAAGCCGAATCGGAATCGTGATTATCTGTCGCAGGTCTATGGTCTTCCCTGGGCCTGCGATGTATAATATAGTTAGAACTTATCATTAAGGAGATGTATACTCATGGCAGTTAATGTTATCAGTACGACCAAAGCTCCGGGCGCAGTAGGCCCGTATTCCCAGGCTATCAAAGCCGGTGATTTCCTCTTCGCATCCGGTCAGATCGCCATCAACCCGGAAAAAGGCAAAATCGTTTCCGGCGGTGTCGTTGAACAGGCTGAACAGTGCATGAAGAACGTCGGCGCTATCCTTGAAGAAGCCGGCCTCACTTATGATGACGTCGTCAAGACGACAGTGTACCTGACGGACATCAACTTCTTCGGCGCCGTCAACGAAGTCTATGGCAAATACTTCCAGAAGAACCTGCCGGCCCGTTCGTGCGTCGAAATCAGCCGCCTCCCGAAAGACGTCTTCGTAGAAGTCGAAGTCATCGCCTATTGCGGGAAATAAGGGCGTTAGTGGCTCGTTGTTCGTAAAGCGGCCCGCTGTGCCTTAAATTTAAAACCATCCGCTAACCCCTAGCAACTAGCCACTAACAACTAGCCACTAACAACTTAAAAAGGCTTGTCGCACGTGCGACAGGCCTTTTTTTCTTTCCCAGGCAGGAAATCGGGGGTCTCATGTCTAATACTTATAATATAAGGAAAAGGAGTGATACTTATGTCTAAACGTACGGCATCAGATATTATGGAAAAGAATTTCGTTACGGCAGCGCCGGAAACGTCGGTTTTCGATTTGGTCAACATGTTTGTCAAGAACCACATTACGGCCATTCCCATCATCAATGAAAAAGATGAGCTCGTCGGCATCGTCACCGATGCGGATTTGCTCTACAAGAAAGTCAAACCCCATGTCCCTCACTATGTCAATCTGTTGGGAGCCAGCATTTATTATAACGGTATCAGCGAATACGACAAGGGATTTAAGAAACTCATGGCCTGCACGGCGAAAGATATGATGACCAAAGATGTCATCATCGCCGCACCGGATGCGGAAGTTGAACAAATCGCCGGCGTCATGGTGGCCGAACATTTGAAGGTCATTCCTATTGTCAAAGAAAAACACATTGTCGGCATCGTCACCCGCGGCAACATCCTCGATGAATTGTACCGTGAATACGGCGACGACTAAGGAAAAGGGGGGATAGACAATGGCTGAAAACATCAATAAAGGTCCGGGACCGGGCGAAGACAAGGAAGCAGAACGCCCTGTCGTCCGCGTCAAAGATGTCATGGAAAAGGTTTTTGTCTCGGTGACACCGGATATTCCCATCCGTGACGTCTTCCGCATTTTCATCAAGCACCGCCTGCTGGCCGTTCCTGTCGTCGATGAAGAAGACCACCTCATCGGCCTCATTTCCAGCGCCGACCTCATGTACCGCAGCTCTAAGCCGCATATTCCGCGTCTGCCTTTCATCGGCACCAAAATCTATACCAGCCGCGTCGGCAAATACGCTAAGGAATTCAAAAATCTCCTAGACCAGCCCTGCGAAAAATTAATGACCAAGAACGTCATGATCGCGACGCCCAAGGCCGATGTCGAACAGGTTGCAGCCGTCATGATTCTGGAACACTTGAAGGTTCTTCCTGTCGTGGACAACAAGCGCGTCGTCGGCATGATCACCCGGGCCTGCATCCTCAAAGATTTGTACCGGGAATGGAAGTATTAGACCTTTGTGACTAGTCACTCCCTGCCTCGTGTGCTATAATATTACAATCGAATGATTTAGACAGCGGCCGCTGTCGAAGAAAGTATTTCACGAGGAGGCACTTAATGGATACCAAAGAACTCGTCATCGTTGTCGATTTTGGTGGTCAGTATAACCAGCTCATTGCACGGCGTGTCCGTGAAAACCACGTATACTGTGAAGTATACCCGTATCACAAAGCAGTTGCAAAGATTAAAGAACTTCAGCCCCAGGGCATCATCTTTACCGGTGGTCCTGGCAGTGTCTATGAAGATAATGCGCCGAAGATCGAAGAAGAAGTCTTCCATCTCGGCATCCCCGTCCTCGGTCTCTGCTATGGCATGCAGTTCATGGCCCAGACCTTAGGCGGCGAAGTCAAACACGCTGACATGCGCGAATTCGGCAAGACCGAAATCGATGTCAATACGTCCTCGCCTTTATTCAAAGGCCTGCAGGAAAAAGAAATCGTCTGGATGAGTCATCAGGACTACGTCGCTTCCATTCCGGAAGGCTTTGAAATCGTGGCCCATACGGCCAACTGCCCGGTCGCTGCCATGCAGAACCCGGCTAAGAAGCTCTATGCCATGCAGTACCATCCGGAAGTGCTCCATACGGAACACGGCAAGGAAATGCTCTATAACTTCCTCTTTGAAGTCTGCGGCTGCACTGGTTCGTGGACTATGGCCAACTACGCCAAGACGGCTATTGCCAACATCAAAGAAACCGTCGGCAGCGGCAAAGTCGTCCTGGCCCTTTCCGGTGGCGTCGACAGCTCCGTTGCGGCAGCCCTCATCTCCAAGGCCGTCGGCAGCCAGCTGACCTGTATCTTCGTCGACCACGGCCTGCTCCGCAAGAACGAAGGCGACGAAGTCGAAGCGGCCTTCAAGGACAGCGGCATGAACTTCATTCGCGTCGATGCGTCAGAACGCTTTCTGAAGAAACTCGAAGGCGTCAGCGATCCTGAACGGAAACGGAAAATCATTGGCGAAGAATTCATCCGCGTCTTTGAAGACGAAGGCCGTAAAATCGGTTCCGTCGATTTCCTGGCCCAGGGGACCATTTACCC
>CABQJB010000148.1 GCA_902464195.1 uncultured Megasphaera sp. | reverse complement strand
CGGCGGCCTTCATGTCGCGCGTACTGCCGACATCGATGCGGCGGGCCAGGCCGACCGGCGTCTTGAGGTTGTCCGTCGTCCCGGCGACGAGGGTGACTTCGGCACCGGCCATGACGGCAGCCTTGGCGATGGCAAAGCCCATGCGGCCGCTGGAGTGGTTGCCGATGAAACGGACCGGGTCGATGGGTTCCCGTGTGCCGCCAGCCGTGACGATGACCTTTTTCCCTTTCAGAAGGTCATTGCGGCAGGCCAGGAGCTCGATGTAGTCAACGATGGTATCCGGTTCGGGCAGGCGGCCGACGCCGTCGATGCCACAGGCCAGATGACCGCTGTCGGGAGCGATGAGATGGTAGCCGAATTTCTTCAGCTTGGCCATATTGTCCTGCGTAATGGGATTGAGATACATGTTGGTATTCATGGCCGGTGCGATGAGGACCGGTGCCGTCGTAGCCATGACCGTCGTCGACAGCATGTCGTCGGCAATGCCGTTGGCGATTTTGCCAATGATGTCGGCCGTCGCCGGAGCGATGACGAAGACGTCGGCCCAGCGGGCCAGGGCGATGTGTTCTACATTGAATTCAGGCACATCGTCGAACATGGATACGGCAACGGGATTGCCGGAAATTTCCCGCATCGTCAAGGGCGTGATCAGCTTCGTCGCATGGTCGGTCATGATGCATTTGACTTCGGCTCCCCGCTTGCGGAGCTGGCTGGCGATGGAAGCCGCTTTGAAGGCTGCAATGCCGCCAGTGATTCCTAAGACAATCTTTTTCTTTTCCAAGCTCATGGAAAACACCTCCGTGTTATTTAATACCGTCACGCGGTGCTTCATACGTGATCTTGCCCTGGTCGATTTCTTCCATGGCAATGGAAACTACTTTGGTCGTATCGACGTCGACGAGGGGTTCGTCGCCATCCGTGAGCTGGCGGGCCCGTTTGGCAGCCAGGGTAACCAGTGTGTATTTGCTGTCCACTTTAGTCATCAGGGATTCAAGGGTCGGTTTAATTAACATAGTTCATCTCTCCTATTATTTGTACAATTCTTTCGTATGGGCGATGCGATGGGCATTGCGCGTCACTTTACACTGTTCGGCTTTCAAGATGGAAGCCGCTTCGTCGACGGCCTTATCCAAATCGTCGTTGACGATGACATAATCATAGCGGTCGATCCAGTCCAGCTCTTCCCGGGCCTTGGCCAGACGGCCGGCGATGACGTCGTCCGAATCGGTCTGGCGGCCGCGGAGGCGTTTTTCCAATACGGCCCGGCTGGGCGGTACGATGTAGATGAAGACGCCCTGGGGATACCGTTCTTTGACCTGCATGGCTCCCTGGATGTCGATTTCCAGCATGACGTGCTTGCCTTCTTCCAACATCTGGTAGACGTACTTCTTCGGCGTGCCATAGTAATGGTCGTAGACCTTGGCGTGTTCCAGGAAGGCATCTTCTGCCAGGAGCTGCTCGAACCGCGCGTTATCGGCAAAATAATAATTGACACCGTCTACTTCCCCGGGCCGGGGATCACGGGTCGTCATGGAAATGGAATACTGGATATTGGGGAACTGTTCCCGCAGGGCGGAACAGATGGTCCCCTTGCCGGCTCCGGACGGGCCGGATACGACGATGAGCAATCCGGAATCATTCATAGCATTACTACTCCTTTTCTGTTTCCCCGTCGTCAGCGGTGTCTTCCCAAAAGGAATCGCTGCCGGCGGGAACGATGCGGTGAGAAATCGTCTCGGGCTGTAAGGCCGACAAGATGATCCAGCCGTTGTCCATGACCAGGACCGACCGGGTCTTGCGGCCAAAAGTCGCATCGATGAGGGTATTCCCATCACGGGCATCCTGGACGAGGCGCTTGATGGGCGCTGACTCAGGACTGATGATGGCTACGACTTTGTCGCCCATGACGACATTGCCGAAGCCGATATTTAATAAGTTGAAATTCATCATTCGATATTCTGCACCTGTTCGCGTATTTTTTCGATTTCATTCTTGAGCTGCAGGACCGCTTCGGTCACGGCCAGGTCGCCGGCCTTGGAACCGATGGTGTTGGTCTCACGGTTCATTTCCTGGATGAGGAAATCGAGCTTGCGCCCTACTTCACCGGAACTTTGCAGCATCGTGTGCAGCTGGTTCAGATGGCTGCGGAAGCGGACGACTTCTTCGGTAAAATCGACTTTATCCGAATAGATGGCCACTTCCTGCAAGAGCCGGTCTTCGTCGGGAACAGCAGCCTGGACCTTGTCCATGAGGGCCAGGATTTTCTTTTCCAGCCGTTCTTCATAGGCCTGGACGATGACGTCCTTGCGGCTGGCAATGGATTCGACGAGAGCCGCCATCTTATCGGCCCGGCTGAGGAGGTCGCGGCTGATATTGGCCCCTTCCCGTTCTCGCATGGCGACCATGCTGTCCAGGGCTTTCTTCAGGGCTGCTTCAAAAGGCGGCCAGCTGGCATCGGCGTCGATGGCCGGCGGTGTCTGGACGAACCAGTCCTTGGTCAGGGACGTCACGTCGCCGAGGGTCACGGCTTTGCCTTCAAAAAAGCGGTCATTCACGTCCTGCAGGGCCGTTTTAACGGCTCCTAAAGCAGCGTGGTCGACGCGGACATCCGGTGCCGCCGGGTCCAGGTCCTGGACGGTGACGAAAACATCGACTTTCCCCCGCTTGAGGACAGCCTTGATACCGCTGCGCAGCCGGTCTTCCAGGGCCAGATAAGCATGAGGCATGCGGATATTCAATTCCAAAAAACGTTGGTTCACAGCGCGCATTTCAATGGTGACAGCCAACTTCCCGTCGTTGCCGGAACCGCTGCCAAAACCAGTCATACTTCGCATTCACGAACCCCCTTATTATTCTATTCAATACTTTATTATACCCTAAACGGCTTAATTTTGGCAATATTTTACCACAAATTAAGCAAATAACCATCGCCTCAAACATCATACATCAAACTTCAAACGATAAAAGGCAACCTCTCAGTCAGCTTCGCTGACAGCTCTCCTATGAGGAGAGCCTTGCGGCCTGACCCTACGAACCACGAACCATTATTTTTTCGGTTCTACCATGTACGTCGTCTGGTCGGTGAAGATGACGTAGCCTGGGACGGCGTGGGCCGGTTTCTTGACATGGCGCACGAGGGTGCAGTCGACTTCGACTTTCGAGCTTTCCCGGGCTTTGCTGTAGTAGGCGGCCAGTTGGGCAGCCCGTTCAATCTGAGCATCTGTCGGCGTCACGTTATGGCAGGCCAGGATGACGTGGGAGCCGGGCTGGTTCTTGACATGGAACCAGAGGTCATAGGGATGGGCTTTCTTCAAAGTCAAAAAGTCGTTCTGCCGATTGTTGCGGCCGACCCAGATGTCGAGGCCATCGGCCTGGAGGGTCAGGATATCCTGGGCCGATTCTTTTTTGAGCTTGTCCTGATTGTGGCCGCTGATGAGGTTCATCTGTTTCATTTCGGCCTTGATGTCGGCGATTTCATCTTTTGTACTCGTATTTTCCAGGGCGTATTCCAGTGAATAGAGGTAGTCCAGGTGTTTCTGGTTCTCTTCGTGGAGCTGGGCCGACATCTGCTTGCGGTTGCGCATCTTCGTGTAGCGCTTATAATAGCGGTTGGCATTGTCCGTCATGGAATAGGCCGGGTTCAAGGGGATGGTCACCTTTTCCTGATCTTCCGACAAGAGGTTCTGGACGGTCACTTCTTTTTCATGATCGTGCTTTTCGTAAGCGTAAATCATGAGCAGGTCGCCGTAGAGCTTATACGTATCCATCTTCTTCGTTTCTTTCATTTCACTGGCAATGCGCTTGATCTTGCGCTTCTGCTTTTCAATGAGCTTGCCGACTTTCTTCTGCAGCTGTTCCTGTTCGCCATTGAGGCTGCGGTGCGTCGCCTGATATTCGCTGAGGTAGGTCTCGATGAGCTTGAAATGGCGCCGCGGATACTGGGCCAGGCTGTGCAGTTCCAATGGGAAGATGACTTCCTTGCCCTTGACCGTATAGACATAGGCGCCGGAAATGCCGTCCAGGCGCTTGCCAAAGGCTTCGACAGTGCGGCACCAGGCAAAGCGGTCGGCTGGCGACAAGTCCCCTACGGGACGTGCCGCATCGATGCCCGAATCGTGGGACAGTTCGTTGAGGACGATGGTGCTCATGCCGTTAAAACGCTTGAGCATCCACGTCTTGAGCGGTTCGTCCGTACCCGTTTCCATCATATCCGTTAGTTCCTGGGCCGAAAAGGCGAAGGGGTCCATGCGCATGAAATTCGGCGGGAAGGCATAGGGTTCCTTTGGGGCGATGGTCCGCAAGGCCTGTTTGTTCTTGCCCGTCTTGATGAGGGCTTCAATAATGGTGCCGTCTTCAGTAAAGATGACGTTGCTGTATTTGCCCATGAGTTCGACGTGGATCTTGCGGGTCACCAAGCGGCCCGACATGTCGAGGACGTCGACGGCGATTTCGATGAGACGGTCCAGGTGCAGCTGGGCGATGGACGCAATGCGGCCATTTTCATAATACTTGCGCAGGAACATGCAGAGGCCCGTCGGGATATCCGGCGTCGGCGGCATGGTATCAGCAACGTACAGGCGCGGCGAATCATCCAGAGTGATGACCAGATGATGGATGCCCGTATCGTTGAAGATGCGGAAATAGAGGGACCGGGCGTCAAGCTGATAGATTTTAGAAATCTGGCCGCCTTTGAGGATGTCGGCCAGTTCGTTCGTAATGCAATGTAATGTGATACCATCCAGATTCATGATGATACCTCCTTATCGTAATTCTCACTGAAACAAACAATCTTTTTTATGATACCATGTTTTGCCGCGTCCTGTGAAGAGGCGCAAAGAGATGTTGTAGGCAGGGCCTATCTATGTTATGATGAATGTATCTATCAGGATCGATAATCAGTATATACT
>CABQJB010000147.1 GCA_902464195.1 uncultured Megasphaera sp. | reverse complement strand
CCTTTAACCTCTCAGACCGCCTTTGGCGGCCAGCTCCCCTATGAAGGGAGCCTTGGGCGGCCCGCTGTGATATTTGACCACAGCCTATTCAGCATGATGGTGAGCTTTTACGAGCCACGAACCACGAGCAACGAGCCACGGCTTTTTTTGGTCCATGAGGCATGGTTTTGCGAACTGCGGCCGGCGGCCTGCGAATGGCGTTTTTTCCGAACAACATTTCGCGGAATTCCCACAACGGGACGCCTTATGCTCACATAGTCATAGCGGGCTTGCCACGTGCAAGCCCCTACGGAGCAGTCCGCTGGACTGCGGTGGCTAACTGCTAACCGCTGACTGCTGACTGCTACTTCTTCCACGGGCAGAGTTTCCGTTCGGCTATATCGAGGGCCATGTAGGCGATGATGCCGATGGCGGCCAGGGTCAGGATGGCGGCGTACATTTCTTCATAGTTGCGTACTTCCATGCGGTTCATGATGAAGTAGCCCAGGCCTGAAAAAGCGGCGAATGTTTCCGTAATGAACAGCAGGGCTAAGGCGATGCCCAGAGACGTCCGCAGGGCTGTCAGGATGCCCGGCAGACAGGACGGCCAGATGAGGTGGCGGAAGTTCTGCCATTTCGTCCCGCAGAGGGAACGCATGGTCATGACTTGTTCTTCCGGTATGGCCTTGGCGGCGTCGCGGACCATGATGGCGATTTGGAAAAAGACGGTGATGGCGATGATAAAAATCTTCGGAAAATCGCCCAGGCCGAGGACGACGATGATGACCGGCAGGAAGACGACTTTCGGGATGGAATAGAAGATATAGAGGAAAGGCGATAAGAGGGCGTCCCAGCGGCGGCTGCGGCCGGCGGCTATCCCTGTCGGGACGGCCGTCACCAGGGCCAAAGCCAGGCCGAAGCCCATGCGGTACAGGCTGGACGCGATGTGCGGCCAGAGGACGCCTGCCGTCATCAGGGCATACCAGGTCTGGCAGACGCGGTACGGTGCCGGCAGCAGGGGCTTGTTCAGGACCATGCTGGCGGCCTGCCATAAGGCGCCGATGATGAAAAAGGCCAGCAGGAGATGGGCTGTATCAATGGGATTACTCGTTTTTCCGGACATCTTCGATGACACCTCCTGTCTTGGCGAAGACGATGGTCTTGTCGCCCAGGGCGGCTGCTTCTTCCGGTCTATGGGTGACGAGAATCGTCGCAGTCTGACTCTTTCGGATGTACTCCTGGAATAGGTTCTGGCATTGGCGGCGCATGTCCGGATCCAGGGCGGAGAATGGTTCATCCAGGAGCAGCAATTTCGGACGCATGGCCATGGCCCGGCCCAGGGCGGTCCGCTGTTTCTGGCCGCCTGACAGTTCTCCCGGATAGTGATGGCGGACGGCCGTCAGGCCCAGCGTGTCCAAGAGGGATGCCAGCTGGTCCTTATCCAGGGGATCCTCGTGGAGTTTGCCTGGCAGGAGGATATTTTCTTCGACCGTCTTCCAGGGGAAGAGGCCATAGTCCTGGAAGACGATGGCCAGGTCCGGCCTGGGGGCCATCATTTTTTGACCTGCAAAGTAAATCTGTCCTTCTGTCGGTGCCTGCAGGCCGGCGATGAGGCGCAGCAGCGTCGATTTCCCACAGCCTGACGGGCCGGCGACGGTCATGTGCTCTCCCTGGCCGAGGCTGAAAGAGATGTGCTGGAGTACGGACTGGGTGCCGCTGCGGCTGTGATAGGCGAGGCCCACGTCGTCTAATCGCAGCAGTGGTCCGGCCATAGGCTGTTTACTGGACATGGGCGACCATTTCATCATAGCTGTAGGCCTTGGGCAACAGGCCTTTTTCTACCATCCAGTTCATGATACGGCTGACTTCTTCTTCTGTCGGCAGGGCGTGGGCCGTATAAGACGGTGTCCGGTACGAACCGGCGACGGCTGCTGGGATGTTGGCTTTCTTCATAGCCATGTCGCGATAGGCATCGGGCTGGCTGTCCAGTTTTTCGATGGCTTCATTGTAAGCATCGAGGAAATGGGCTGCGTCGTCATGATGTTTTTCAATCATGTCCTGAGTCAGGACGACGACGGACTGGGAATAGTTCTTTTGGAGTTTCGTATCGTCGATGACGACGTGGGCACCCTGTTGGACAGCATAGGCTGCCAGCGGATCCGGCAGGATGGCGGCCTGGATATCTTTACCGGCCAGGACGGCTTCTGTGCGCAGGGCCAGGTTCGGCATCTGGACGGTGTGGACTTCGGCAGCCGGAATGCCAAGTTCCTGTTCATACTGGTTCATCAAATAGTCCATCATGGTATTTTCCGAAATGGCGACGGAAGCACCGGCCAGCTGCTGCGGCGCCGTAATGCTGCTGTTCGGCGCCGATACGACGAGGAAACGGCCTTCTTGAGGGACGGCACCGAGGGCCATGGCGACGACGCGGACATCCGTACCGGCTTTTTTCAGCAGGCCTGTGACGATCATGTCGGTCATCATACCGTCGAGTTCACCGGCTTCCATGGCTTTTTGCTGGTCCGCAGCGGAACTGAATTCAATGACCTGGACGTCGACGCCGTGTTTGGCAAAGAGTTTTTCTGTTTCTGCCGTATAGAGGGGAAGGCTGTCGTCGATGCGCAGGACGCCGATTTTGTACGTCTTCTTGTCATTCGATCCGGACGGGCTGCTCTGGCAGGCTGTCAGCATGAGAGCCGAGCAGGCCAGTAAGGCGGCTAATACAAAACGTAATACACGATTCATGGGAAAGACCTCTTTTCATAGAATAAAAATGCATAAAAGTAACACGAAATATGTTATATACTCTTTATTATAGGAGAGTCATGATATAATTTCAAGCGCTTTATGCTAAGATAGCAAATGGGATTAACTTTGATTGTCCAGGAGGCGTTATTCCTTTTGTATTTTGAATACATGACAGATATATGCAGGATGTTTATTGTCTTTCGATTTTGAATGTGGTATAAATGTATATGTACATAAGAAAGGGGAGTTGATTCATATGGTAAAAAGTGTTGCCGCACCGCAGGCAAAAGGAAAGAGTGCTGAAGATAAGATTTTTGGTGCTAACAACCGTGCCGTGGCTTTGACCGAAAAATTGGGGGCAGATAAAGTTATTAATGGGACTGTCGGTTCCATGCTCGATGAAAATGGCGATCTCATCATGCTTGATGTCGTCCAGAAAGCCTATAAAGCTTTGACGCCGAAAGAAATCGTTGCTTATGCGCCGATCCAGGGCTATCCCGATTATTTGGAAGCGGCTATCGACCAGTGTTTCGGTGAATCCCGTCCGGAAGGCTACATCCGTGCCTGCGCTACATCTGGCGGTTCCGGGGTCCTCCATCACGTCATTCACAACTATTCCGAATGGGGCGATGAAGTCCTGACCAGTGACTGGCATTGGGGCGCTTACGGCTCCATGTGCAACGATAATGGCCGCAAACTCCGTGAATTTGAACTGCTCACGCCCGATGGTCATTTCAATATGGAAAGCTTCAAGGCCAACGTCAGCGATATGGTCGCCAAACAGTACAACACGGTTATCATCATGAATTCGCCGGCCAACAACCCGACGGGTTACGGCCTCTCCGATTCGGAATGGGACGAAGTCCTGGCCTTCTTGAAAGATGTCGTCAAAGGCAAGGATAAGAACATTATCTTCGTCTCCGACGTCGCTTATCTCGACTACAGCGGTGAAAAACATGAATGCCGCAAATTCTTCAAGAAATTCGGCAACATGCCGGACAACGTCCTCATCGTCGTCGCCTACACCTGCAGTAAAGGCTTCACCATGTATGGCCAGCGTATGGGCGCCATGATCTGCGTCACGCCGAACAAGGACATTGCCGATGAATTCGTCGCCATCAACCAGTATACCAGCCGCGCTACCTGGTCCAACTCCAACAGCGCTGCCATGAAGGTCATGGCCAACATCTGCAAGGACCCGGCCAAAGTCGCTGAACTCGATGCGGAACGGGCTAAATACTTCCACCTCATCCAGGAACGGGCTGACTTGTTCATGAAAGAAGCCGATGAATGCGGCTTGAAATATTTGCGTTACATCTCGGGCTTCTTCATCACTATCCCTATGGAAGGGTCCCAGAAAGTCTGCGATGAACTGGAAAAAGAAAATATCTTCCTCGTTCCCTTGGGCAAAGGCATCCGCCTGGCTGTCTGCTCTGTATCCAAGAAGAAAATCCACGGCCTGGCTGCCAAGATTAAATCGACCTTGGATGCCGTCGGCGCTAAACAGTAAGTCCGTATCGGAAAAGGAGGCTTCCTATGTTCCAGACAATCGGTGTCTGCGGGACAGGCAATATGGGCCGGGCCATCGTCAAAGGCCTGGTAGCTGCCCATGCCATTGCTGCAGACCATATCTATCTTTATAATATCCATAAGGAAAAGGCCGAAGCTCTGGCCAAAGAAACGGGAGCTGTCGTCGTCGATACGCCGGAAGAACTGGCACGCCAGTCCCAGGGCCTGATCATGGCCGTCAAGCCGAACATCATGGAATCGGCACTGGAAGCCGTCCGGGAATCCCTTGCGGCTGATAGCGTCCTCATTTCCATTGCTGCCGGCATCTCTTTAGAAAAGCTGGCCTTTTATACCGGTCCGGAAACGAAAATCGTCCGGGTCATGCCCAATACGTCGGCCATGGTCGGCGAAGGCATGGCATCCGTATCGCCGAATGTCAACGTGACCGAAGCGGAAACGGCTGATGTCGTCGCCATCTTTTCCAGCTTCGGCAAAGCCGTCGTGACCGATGAAAAGCTCATCGATGCCGTCTGCGGCCTGAGCGGTAGCGGTCCGGCTTACGTCTATATGTTCATCGAAGCCCTGGCCGACGGCGCCGTCCGCGAAGGGATGCCCCGCCAGATGGCCTATACCTTTGCGGCTCAGACCGTATTGGGAGCCGCCAAGATGGTCCTGGAA
>CABQJB010000146.1 GCA_902464195.1 uncultured Megasphaera sp. | reverse complement strand
TTTATTGACAGATGTTTTAATTAAAAATATAATAAAATAATGGGTTATTGTAGGATTTGTATTCCCTTACAATTCATACTTTTGTTAGATAGGAAGGAGACATTGGATGTTTTCTATTTTAAAGCGTATTATGCTGACGACGGTCATTGCTGTCGGTTTTATGATTGGTTCCATGACGGTGACGGCTCAGGCCGATATGCCGCCGACGATTGCTGAATCGGCCTGCATGATCGATGTCGATACAGGTAAGGTATTATATCAGGTCTATCCGACCAAGTGGGTCCACCCGGCGAGCACGACGAAAATCGTCACTCTCATTACGGCCTTGGACCAATATAAAGATAAACTGGACCAGCCCTTGCAGATTTCCTGGGAAGCGGCCAATACGGAACCTTCCTGCCTGGGGATTGCACCGGGTGATCCGATTTCCATCCGCGAAGCCCTGCGGGGCATGATGGTCGTTTCCGGGAACGATGCCGCTGTCGCCGTCGCTCAGACCTTGGGGGGCTCTGTCGCCGGCTATGCGGAAAAGATGAACCAGGAAGCGGTCAAAATGGGAGCTACCCATACGAATTTCGTCAATCCGAACGGTTTGACGGCAGCCCATCACCACACGACGGCCATCGACATGGCCAAGATGGCAGCGTACGGGATGAAGAACTTCCCTGAATTTCGTTATATTGTAGGACTCAAATCCTATGATGTAAAATATATGGATGGTCGGGAACCGAAGCACGTCACGACGACGAATCATTTCCTGACGAGCGGCTATCCCGGCGCGAACGGCGTCAAGACAGGCTTTACCAATGCTGCTGGCGAATGTCTCGTTGCTTCGGCAACGCGCGACGGCCATACGCTGGTCTTAGTCCTGTACAACGACGATAACCGCTGGACCGATGCACCGACCATTTTAGATTACGGCTTCCGGAGATTGCAGACGGGGAAATAGTCTGACCGGGAGCGCGACGAGGGGGTATAGTTATGGCGCACGTTTTGATTATTGAAGATGACAGCATGATTGCTGCCATCGAACGGGACTTTCTCGAGGCCAATGGCTTTGAAGTATCCGTAGCCATGACGGGAAAGGAAGGCATGAAGATCTTTGATGGCGGAGCCATCGAAGCGGTCCTGCTGGACATCGGCCTGCCTGACACGGATGGCTTTCTGTTGTGCCGCAAGCTGCGGGACATCAGCAACGTCCCCATCCTTTTCATCACTGCTCGGGGGAGCGATGACGATAAGATCAAAGGACTGGGACTCGGCGCTGACGATTATATCGTCAAGCCTTTCAATCCATCGGAAATGATGGCCCGTTTGAAGGCCCATCTGGAAATCCATCAGAGACTGTTAGGGGTACGTCTCCAGGATGCCGATGACAACAAACCGGATATCCAAGTCGGCGACTTGCGCATTTTCATCAAGCGCCACCAGGTTTTCCGGGGAAAAACAGAAATCAATCTGACCGGGAAAGAATTTAACCTGCTCTTGTTCCTGGCCCGTCATCCCAATCAGGTCTTCTCCAAGAAGTACCTCTTTGAGATGATATGGCATCTCGATGCCCTGGGCGAACTGGCGACTGTGACGGTCCACGTCAACCGCCTGCGGGACAAGCTCAACGAAGTCGAACCCGAATTCACGGCCATCGAAACCGTTTGGGGAAACGGTTATCGCTTCCGCGTAGAAGAATAGAAAAAGGGCTTGTCGCTGTGCGACAAGCCCTTTGACGTTGTTAGTGGCTAGTGGCTAGTGGCTCGTGGCTCGTTTTCTACAAACTGCCACTGCCCAATCCGGCCAGGATGGCGGCTGTCAGTTTGTCGGCTCCTTCTTTCATGGCTTTCAGGCCGGCCGGGGTAATGGCGTCGATGTGGACGCCGCCTGTGCAGACTGTCCGCTGTCCGGTGGCTGCGGCGACGGCTTCGGCCAGGGGGCGGCAGAGATATTCGTCTTTATGGCCCAAAGCATTGAGTACTGACGACGTGGCGCTCTGGGCCCCGTCGCCGTGCAGGCTGGGCCTGGGTTCAGCCAGGACGACCGTCCCGACGTGGGCCTGGCCGCCGCGGCAGATGAGGATATAATCCGGGCCGGCCTGAGACAGAGTGACTGTCAGCGTCGCCTGTAGTTCGGGGATATCTTGAGAAAAAGTTTTCATAAGGCATGTCCTTTCAAAAAAAAGTGGGTGAACGTACTGTATCACAATCGGCCTTTGCCGTCAACCGGGGAAGACTGGTACAGTGTATAGCTGCTATACACCAGAACAAAGGGGGATTTCCATGAAACATGGCATTTCAATCAGTGATATGGCTAAATTGCACGGCCTGACGAGACAGACCCTGCTGTATTACGATAAAATCGGCTTATTCAAGCCGGAAAACGTCGATGACAAGGGCTATCGCTATTACAGCTGGCGCCAGATTCCTGTGTTGCGGGAAATCTGTTTCCTCAAGGCGACGGGCATTCCCTTGAAGGACATTATCGGCCACTTTCAGAATCGGACAGCGCATAAGGAATTGATCCTGCTGGACAATCAGAAAATCGTCATCGAAGAAGAAATCGGCCGGCTCCAGCGCCTGCGCCAGGCCCTGGATATGCGCATCCAGACTTATCGTACGGCTGATGAAGCCATTCGCATGCATCAGGACGAGCCCTTTTTGATGAATCTGCCGTCCCGTCAGGTCCTCTATCGGGAATATTTGAAGCCCGTCCACAAAGAGAATCTCCACCGGACACTGATGGAATTATGGAAGAACGTCACGCCGGAACTAGGGCTGCCAGCCGGGCGTTTCGGCACGATGATCCTTCAGGAATACGCCCGGACGGACCATCCTATCGACGGAGCCGGGAGCTGTTTTTTTCTGCCGGACTGGGAACAGCGCCGGCCCGAAGCGATTACCCTGCCGGCCGGCGAATACGCCTGCCTGTTCAGCTATCACATGCCTTATGATATGACGGCTATGCAGCAGCTCCTGCAATGGATGGACGGGCAGGGGCTGGAGCTGACAGGCCACGTCGTCGACATCTGCCTCCTCGATACGACCTTCTATACGACGGCAGATTCTGTCGATTTTTGTCTCCTCCAGGCGCCGGTATATCACAGAAATAAATAAGTTCTGACAAACCTCTTGACTGTATGCTGACTGTACAGTGTACCATGGCTTCCGTAAGCAAAAAGCTGGTGCACACAGCAGCAAAGAGTCAGGAGGTTATTTTTATGCGCAACGATATTTATGATTTACGGACAGCCCTGGAAGCGTTGAAGAAAGAACCGGAGCAGCTCGTCGAAACGGCTGTCGAAGCCGACCCGAATGCTGAGATTTCCGGGATTTACCGTTATGTCGGTGCCGGCGGTACCGTACCGCGCCCGACCAAAGAAGACGGCCCAGCCATGCTCTTTCATAACGTCAAAGGGTTTCCCGATGCCAAAGTCGTCATCGGCATGCTTTCCAGCCGTAAACGCGTGGGCCTGCTCCTAGGCAGCGACTACAAGCGCCTGGGCTGGCTTCTGCGCGATGCCGTCAAGAATCCTATCAACCCGGTCGTCACGAAAAAAACGGCACCGTGCCAGGAAATCATCCATTTGGCCAGTGATTCCGATTTTGACCTGCGCAAGCTCGTACCGGCACCGACGAATACGCCGGAAGACGCCGGCCCGTATGTCACTATGGGCCTCTGCTCCGGCAGCGACCCGGAAAATGGTGATACAGACGTCACCATTCACCGCTTGTGCATCCAGTCTCGCGATGAAATGACCATGTGGATTACGCCGGGTTCCCGCCACCTCGGCGCTTTCTGGGAAAAATGCCTGAAACTCAACAAACCCATGCCTATCTCTGTCAGCATCGGCATGGACCCGGCCATTTACATGTGTGCCGGCTTTGAACCGCCGACGACGCCGATTGGTTTCAATGAATTGCAGATTGCCGGGGCCCTGCGCGGTAAACCGGTTGAACTGGCCCAGTGCGTTTCTATTCCGGAAACATGTATTGCTCATGCGGAATACGTCATCGAAGGCGAACTCATCCCGGGCCTGACCATGCGGGAAGACATCAATACCAATACGGGCAAGGCCATGCCGGAATTCCCCGGCTATACCGGCGATGCCAAACCGGACAGCCTGCCGGCTTATCTTCCGGTCATCAAGGTCAAAGCCGTCACGACCCGCCGCAACCCGATTATGGAAAGCTGCATCGGTCCGAGCCATGAACACGTCTCGATGGCCGGCATCCCGACGGAAGCCAGCGTCATCGACATGGTCGAACGGGCCATGCCAGGCCGTCTGGTCAATGTCCACGCAGCGCCCTGCGGCGGTGGCAAATTCGTGACCATCATCCAGTTCCGCAAGAACAACATCAACGATGAAGGCCGCCAGCGTCAGGCCGCCCTCCTGGCTTTTTCGGCATTCAGTGAAATGAAACATGTCTTCCTCGTCGATGAAGATGTCGATATCTTCGACATGAACGATGTCATGTGGGCCATGACGACGCGTTTCCAGGGTGATGTCGACTTCATCGCGATTCCCGGCGTCCATACGCATGTCCTGGACCCGTCCAACGACCCGGCCTTCGACCCATCCATCCGCGTCCATGGCATTTCCTGCAAGGCTATCTTCGACTGCACCGTTCCTTTCGATATGAAAGACCATTTTGAACGCTGCCAGTTCCTGGAAGTCGATCCGAAAAAATGGCTGCCTGATTTTCAGTTCTAATCAGGGATATCCGCATTTTAGGAGGTTTACTCATGGGGAAACAGAAACCCGTCATCGGTCTGATTGTCGGTCTCATCATCGGCATCGGTCTGTATTTCATGAATTTTCCCGGTCTCAGTACGGAAGGGCATCTTTGCTTGTCCTTCTCGCTCATGACCGTGGCCTTCTGGGCTTTTGGCGTCGCCCAGCCCGGTTATATTTCTGCCTTGTACCTGGTCCTGCTGTCG
>CABQJB010000145.1 GCA_902464195.1 uncultured Megasphaera sp. | reverse complement strand
ACGGCAAGCTTGTTTCACAGATTGTTCGAGAAATTTTACAAAATAATTAGTTTTGTTAGATTTTTCTAAAAAATCTATTGACAAATAGACTGATTGATTGTATTATTTTAGCATGATTTGAAAATAAAATAAGTCATGAAACAAGAGTCAAAGAAGACTCCGAACCTTAACCACAGGGGAGGAGTCTTTTTTTTTCACCCAAAGGAGGAGTCATGATGGCTAAAGATGATTTAGTATATGTAATCCCTGCAGGTCAATATGGTAAAGAAGGTGTGCTGGCCTTACTCGAACAGCACCCGGAAATTAAATTTGTATCTCTCGTAGGTATCGACCTCGCCGGCAATGATACGGACGAAAAGATTCCTATCAGTGTATTCTTCGACGAATACGATAAATTCTTCAATGCAACGGCTTTCCAGACAGACGGTTCTTCCGTTGTCCTGCCGGGCATCGCTACCCTTTCTAATGCTCGTGTCGACATCAAAGCCGACCCCGGCGTCGACTGGTTCGTCGACTATAATGACGGCAACATCGATCCGGAAACGGGCAAACCCGTCGGTACGCTCCGTATTCCGAGCTTCCTCCGCCATGCTACGGGCTTCATCGACTCCCGTTCCATCCTTCGCAACACCTGCGATTACGTAGGCGACCAGATTTTGGCTCTTGTCAAGAAATACGGCATCAAAGGCACGTCCATCAATCCGGACGACATCGAAAAAATCGTCTTCACGACGGCTACAGAATTGGAATTCTGGGTCAAGACCCCGAGCCAGGACGTAGCTACCCGCCTCCTGTCGGCGTCCCAGAAGATGCAGGAACAGTACTGGCAGCGTACACACGGCGTCGTCCGCACGGCTCTTGAACAGACCGTCGAACGCCTTGAAAAATACGGCCTCGAACCGGAAATGGGCCATAAAGAAGTCGGCGGCGTCAAAGCCCAGATCGACGATTCCGGTAAATTGACCTTCGTCCTCGAACAGCTCGAAGTCGACTGGAAATACGCCAGCGACCCTGTACAGACAGCGGATAACGAAATCGCTGCCCGTATCATCGTCCGCGAAGTCTTCCGTGAAAACGGCCTCGAAGTCACCTTCCAGGCTAAACCGATCCACGGTGTTGCCGGCTCCGGTGAACATACGCACCTCGGTATCGGCGCTATCATGAAGAATGGCAAATTCGTCAACCTCTTCAACCCGGATGACATGAAGAGCGAATTCCTCTCGGCTATCGGCTACGGCGCTATCATGGGTATCCTCAAACACTACGAAGTCATCAACCCCTTCGTATCGTCGACGACGGACTCCCTCAACCGCTTGAAACCGGGCTTCGAAGCTCCTGTCTGCATCGTTACGGCTCTCGGCGGCGAAACGCCGGACGTTCCGACTCGTAACCGTTCCGTCCTGGCCGGCCTCATCCGCGACATTGCCAGCCCGGCAGCTACGCGTTTCGAACTCCGTGCTCCCAACCCGTTCACCAATACGTACATCGCCATCGCTATGTGCTACCTCGGCGCTCTGGACGGCATCAAATACGCTCTCTCCAGCGGCAAATCGACGGCTGAACTCCTGGCTGAACTCTCCAAGAAGCCGGGCGAAGACGCAGATTACCTCGAAAAAGACCGGGCATACCGCTCCGAAGTCGACGTCTTCGAAAACTTCAGTGATGAAGAACGCAATGCCATGTTCGGCAAAGCTCCGCGTACGGTATGGGAAAACTTCAAAGCCCTTACGACGTATCCGGAAAAACTGGACGACCTCGCTTGCGACGCTTTCCAGAAACGCATCATGGAATCCTTCAAACTCGGCGCTCTCAGCCGCTGGGCACTGGAACTCCAGTACCGCATCATTCCGGAAAACCTCTCGAAAGTCATCGCTGCCGAACAGCTCCATGCTGATGGCGACAGCAATGCCCTCGAAGTCGAACGCTGGACCAAGATCAACGCCCTGCGTACGGAATTAGGCCGCGACACCGAAAAGAGCCTGTCCATCTTCTCCAAGATCAAACAGGCCCTGGCTGCTGACGACTACGATACCGCATCGGACCTCATGGTCGAAATGAGCGACAAAATGGATCAGCTCACCGACATGTACTACGAATATTCTCATAACGCTTTCTAATACATCGTTTGGATGTAAAAAGGAGCTGTCGCAATGCGACAGCTCCTTTTTAGGTGACTAGTGGTTCGTCAAGGGTTTTAAATTTTTAACTATCCGCTAACCACTAACAGCTAGCCACTAACCACTAGCCACTAACCACTAACCACTTAAAAAGGGCTTGTCGTCATGCGACAAGCCCTTTTTTATAATGGCAAACAACCTCTCAGTCAGCTACGCTGCCAGCTCCCCTATAAAGGGAGCCTTAAGCCTCTCCTGATAGGAGAGGTGGCCCATAGGGCCGGAGAGGTTGCCTTTTGCCGCCTCTGGGACGGCCTGCGAACTGCGGCCTGCGAACTGCGGCCTGCGGCCTGCGCCATTAAAAATGGAAGGTCACGCCGGCGCCGACGCCGTGTTCGTTGTCACCGTCTTCGGGCATGTAGTTATGGTAATTGACGTTCAGGCCCCAGCCGAAGGCGATGTTGTAATTGAGGCCGGCCTGGGCTTCGGCGAAGTGCGAGCCCTTGACGTAGGTCGCATAGGGCTGGAGGCCCAGGATGTGCGGCGCAGCGACGCCGATGCCGCCGTAGAAGGACGTCGAGCTCGACTGGTCGTCGATGTTGTTGCGCCAGCCGCCGAGGAGCTGGACTTTCGAGCCGATGACATTGTATTTGGCATAGATGTCGTTCTGGTTGCCGTACTGGTCGCGGTCGGCCCGTTTATAGCCGATGGTCGTCCGCGGCAGGACTTTGGCTTCGGCGTACTGTTCTTTCGTGCCGACGCCGAGGCTGACACCGGCTTCGGGCAGGACGGACAAGGCAAAGGCCTGGGGCAGGGCAAAAGCCGTGCAGGCCAGTAAGGCAGTAGTCAATTTCTTTAACATAACAATCGCTCCTTTGCGAAAAAAATCATTTCAATTCCAAACCGACCGGGCAGTGGTCACTGCCTGTGATGTCGGTATAGATAGCGGCTTTTTCCAGCCGGTCGTCGAGGTCCTTGGTGGTCAGGAAGTAGTCGATACGCCATCCGGCGTTGTTCTGACGGGCTTTGAAACGGTAGCTCCACCACGAATAAATGCCGGTCACGTCAGGGTAGAAGTAGCGCCACGTGTCGGTGAAGCCCGCCGCCAGGAGGTCGGTCATCTTCTGCCGTTCTTCATCGGAGAACCCGGCGTTCTTATGGTTCGTCTTGGGGTTCTTGAGGTCGATCTCTTCGTGGGCTACGTTGAGGTCGCCGCAGATGATGACCGGCTTGTCCCGGTGCAGTTCCAGCAGGTACTGGCGGAAATCGTCTTCCCATTTCATGCGGTACGGCAGGCGGGCCAGTTCGCTCTGGGAATTGGGCGTATAGCAGGTCACGAAATAATATTCCGGGAATTCCAGGGTGATCAGACGCCCTTCGTGGTCGTGCTCGTCGATGCCCATGCCGTAGCGGACGGACAGGGGAGACAGGCGGGTGAAGATGGCCGTGCCGCTGTAGCCTTTGCGGTCGGCGTAGTTCCAGTATTGTTCATAGCCCGGCAGGTCCAGGTCGATCTGGCCGGCCTGGAGTTTCGTTTCCTGCAGGCAGAAGACGTCGGCGTCGAGGGCCTGGAACGTATCCATGAAGCCTTTCTTCATGGCAGCCCGCAGGCCGTTGACGTTCCAGGAAATAAATTTTGTCATGTAAATCACCTTTCTTCCTTATTTATCTAGGATATTGATACATTTTTTGTTATAATGAATGTAAACTATAACAATGATGACGTACAGCCATGGAATAGCGTGTATGGAATCACGCATACTCGTCCTTATTGTATAAAATCGCTGTGCGATTGTCAAAATAATGAAGCAGGTGATAGTATGGCAGTACATGAATTGGCAGGTACCAAAGTAAGAAAAGAAGACTACATTGATTTGAAAGCCATCGCTGCGGCATATCATACGACGCATCCCGATGTGGCGGATCCTCATCAGCAGGTCCGTTTCGGCACCTCGGGCCATCGCGGCCAGGCCGGCAACGGCAGCTTTACCCAGGACCACGTGGCGGCCATTACCCAGGCTGTCTGCAACTTCCGCAAGCAGTTCGGCGCCGAAGGGCCGCTGTTCGTCGGCGAAGATACCCATTATCTGTCGAAACTGGCTTATGAAACGGTCTTGTCCGTCCTGGCAGCCAACGGCGTCACGGCCTACGTCGACAGCGTTGGTGATTTCGTGCCGACACCGTCTGTCTCGCGGGCCATCCTGCGCTACAACAGCCATCGCGAAGACCGCCTGGCTGACGGCCTGATCATCACGCCGTCCCACAATCCTCCGGAACACGGCGGCATCAAGTACAATCCCATCACCGGCGGCCCGGCTGGCTCGGATATCACCAAGGCCATCGAAACGGAAGCCAACCGCCTCCTGGCCGGCCACAACGAAGGCGTCCAGATGATGGATTATGACCAGGCCAAGGACAGCCGCTTCGTCGTCCCTTACGATTACAAAGGCCTCTACGTGGCCGAACTGGACTCCATCATCGACATGGACGCCATCCGCGACGCCAAACTGCGTATCCTGGTCAATGCCCTGGGCGGGTCGGGCATGAATTACTGGCATCAGATTTCCGATATGTACCATCTGGACCTGGATTTCGTCAACGATACGTATGACCCGCAGTTCACCTTCATGAATTACGACCACGACGGCAAGGTCCGCATGGACTGCTCGTCGACCTATGTCATGTCGGCCGTCACCGGCCAGGCCGCAGACTATAACCTCATCCTGGCCAATGACCCGGACTACGACCGCTTCGGCATCGTCTCCGGCGCGGAAGGCATGATTTCGGCCAACGCCTTTTTGACCGTCGCTGCCCATTACCTCATGACGCAC
>CABQJB010000144.1 GCA_902464195.1 uncultured Megasphaera sp. | reverse complement strand
ATCCTGCCACTAGGGCAGGATTTTTTTAGGCTCTCTTTCGTCGAAACAGGCTGTGCTTTTCCATGAAAACGAAGAGAATCGGAATGATGACCAGCGTGAAGACCGTCGATGTCAGCAGGCCGCCGATAACGACGACGGCCATACTGGCCCGCGTTTCCGCCCCGGCTGTCATGGACAGGGCTGTAGGCAGCATGCCGACGACCATGGTAAGGGTGGTCATGAAAATCGGCCGCAGCCGGACGCGGCCGGCCTGGATTACGGCGCTGCGCGGGTCCAGACCCTGCTCGTGCATGAGGGTCAGCGTATAGTCCAGGAGGAGCGTCCCGTTCTTGGCGACCAGGCCATCCATGACCAGGATGCCGATGAGAGAGTAGAGGTTCAGCGTATTATTGGTCAAGAACAGCAGGAACAACGAACCGATGAGGCCCAGGGGGAGCGAGAACATGCGGATGAACGGCGTCTTGACCGATTCATAGAGGATGGCCAGGATCATGAATATCAGGATGAGCGACAGGAGCAGGGCTTCGCCTAAGTCCGTGAAGGTCGTCGTCATCTGGTCGGCCTGGCCTGTGAAGCGGAAAGTCACGCCGTGCAGGTCCATGGCGTTCAGATGATTGGTCACGTCCTGGATGACTTCGTTCAGCGGCCGTCCCTGAGGTGAGCCGCCGAGGGTGATGCTCCGTTCCTTGTCGGTCCGGCGGATGGTGACCGGTCCTGTCCCGGCCTGGACCTTGGCCACGTCGGCGATGTAGATGATGTGGCCGTTGGCGTTGAGGGGAATCGTTTCCAGGTCAGACAGGCGGAAAGCGTCGGACCCTTTGAGGCGGACGTAGATGTCCGTATCGTTATTGTCGTTCTTGGAATCATTGGCCAGGACGCCGGCTTTCTGGCCGCTGATGGCATTGGAGAAGGTGTCGTTCAGGTCGCTCAGGGACGTGCCGTATTGCTTTAATTTATTGCGGTCGACGATGAGCTGGTATTCGGGCATGCCGTCTTCGTAGGAGCTGCTCACATCGCGCAGGCCGGCGATATCGGTCTTCATCATCTTTTCAATGACCCGTGACTGGTCCAGCAAGGTCTGGCTGTCCTTGCCGCGCAGTTCCAGACGCAGGTTGCCGGAACCGCCGCCGAATCCGCCTGTCGTACCCGAAACGGAAGCCTGGTCTTCTTTGACACGGACGTCACCGTCATAGATGTGGTCCGCAGCGAAGCGGCGCACGTCGTTGGTGACTTCCCATATCGTCCGCGACCGGTCGCGCCGGTCTTTCAGCGTTACTTGGATGTTGGCCTGGTTCAGGCTCTTGCCGCCGATCATCGACGTATAGTACGTGACTTCCGGAACCGTCTTCAAGTAGTCTTCGAGCTGGTGTGCTACTTTATCGGTCCGCGTCAGATTGGCATTGGTCGGCAGCTCGATGGTGATGCGGAAACTGCTTTCATCGGTCTGAGGCATGAATTCCGAACCGACCAGGCCCGTCGGGATCAGGGCCGCTGCGGCGATGAACAGGACCAGAACGGGGATGACCAGCTTCCTGGCGTGGTCCAGGCTCCAGGTCAGGATAGATGTATAGTGGTTACGGGCGCTCTCTTCAATGGCGTCCATTTTATGCCAAATCGGTTTGTCCGGGATTTTCAGGCCCAGGCGGAACAGGCGCGATGCCAGCATCGGCGTCAGCGTAAAGGAAACGAAGAGGGAAAAGAGGGTGGCAAAGACGATGGTCAGGCCGAATTGCTTAAAATACTGGCCGACCATGCCCGTCATGAAGGCGATGGGCAGGAAGACGACGACATCGCAGAGGGTGATGGCAATCGCGGCCATGCCGATTTCCGACCGGCCGTGCAGGGCTGCCGACTTTGGCGCTTCGCCCTGCATGAGGTGGCGGTGGATATTTTCCAGTACGACAATGGAGTCGTCGACGAGGATGCCGATGCACAGGGCCATGCCCATGAGGGACATCATGTTAAAGGTAAAGCCCGCCAGGTACATGGCAAAAAAGGTAGAAATCAGGGACGTCGGAATGGCAATCATGACGGCCAGCGTCGACCGCCAGCCACGGAGGAAGAAGAACAGGACCAGCCCTGTCGTACACAGGCCTTCGATGAGGGTCTGCAAGGTGTTGTGCAGGGAATTACGGATATACGAGGCCGATTCATTGGTAACGGTAAAGGTATAATCCGGATTGTCCTGACGCAGTTCGTCCAGCTTTTTGGTCACATTGTCGACGGTGTTGACGACATTGGCGTCGCTGTTCTTGTAAATGGCCATGACGACGGCATCATCGCCGTTGACCCGGGCATAACGCGTGACCCGCTGGTCCTGGCGCTTGATGGAAGCGACGGCCGTCAAGGGAATCTTGGCGCCTTTGGCATTGGTGACCTGGACCTGGGACAATTCGTTTTCATCGGCATACTGAGCCTTGACGCGGACGTCCGTCGTCGTGCCTGACGAATAAATCGTCCCTGACGGCATGAGGACGTTTTCTGCTTTCAAGGCTTTGACGACTTCTGCCAGGGTCATGTCGTAGTGGATGAGCTTGTCCTTGTCGATTTCGACGGCGATTTCTTTGTCACGGCCGCCGTTGAGTTCAATTTCCGAAACGCCGTCGGCCTGCTGGAGGATGTCCTGGAAGTCGTTTTCTGTCTTACTGTAAATGTCATCCAGGGAGTGGGACGACTGGACGGCGACGTACATAATGGGCGTAGCATTGACGTCGCGCTTGATGACGACCGGTTCGTCGATGCCGTCAGGCAGCTTTCCGCGAATGGCGTTGATTTTTTTTGTAGCGTCAATGGCCGCCGCGTCGGCATTGGCCGAGAAATCCAGTTCCAGCGTGATCCGGGCCTGGCCATAGGAGGCTGTCGACGTCATGTGTTTTAGATTAGACACAGAAGACAAGGCGTCTTCTGCCGGTTTAACGACTTGCTGTTCGATGGAATCGGCATTGGCGCCGGGGTAGGAAATGGACACCGTGACATACGGCGTGTTCAAGGCCGGCAGCAGTTCGACGCCGATGCGATAGAAACTGAACAGGCCGAGGACGACGAAGAAGGCGATGACCATGGTGATGCCGATAGGCCGGTCGATAGAAAACTTAGTCAAATTCATGACAGTCACTGCCTTTCTTCATCAATGGATACGGTCGTGCCGTCTTTGAGGCGGGCCAGGTTGGTCGTGGCGATGACGTCACCGTCATCGAGGCCGTCTGTGATTTCAATATAATCGTCGTTGCGCAGGCCCGTCGTGACCGTGCGGAATTCGACGGTGTCATCGGCTTTGATGACGCAGACCTGGGACTTGCCATCCTGTTCCGTCAAGGCGTCTTTGGGGATGAATAGTGTATTCGGCTTCTGCAGGACGTCGATGGATGACTGGGCGAACATGCCGCCGCGCAGTTTCGTGTCCGGCTGGGACAGGGTGATGCGGACGACGTAGGTCTTGGTCGTATTGTCCATCGCCGGGCTGACGTAGGTGATATAGCCGTCGTAGTCCTGGGCCAGGGATTCGATGGATACGCTGACGGGCATCCCCTGCTGGATGGCGGCGACGTCGGCTTCGGACAGGGAACAGTCGATGTACATGCCGCTCGTATCGGTAATGGTCAGGACTTTCGTGTTGGCTGGCGCCATGGCGCCGACTTCGGCATTGCGGTAAGTGACGACGCCGGCCCGCGGGGCCCGCAGGGTCATGTCGTCGAGCTGCTGGGTCAGGCTGTCGACGGTATAGCCGGCCTTGTCCTGGGCGGCGTATTTACTGGCGATGCTGGCCGGGACGTCGCCGACGTTCTGCGATTCCAAGTTGTCCAGGGCCGATTTGGCGACGATCAGGGCCTGATAGGCTGTATCCAGTTCCTGCTGGGAAATGGCGCCTTCATTTTTCAGGACAACATAGCGGTTATAGTTCATCTTGGCTGTGTCGTATTCGACTTCGGCTTTTTGCAGGTCTGACCCGAATTGCGATTCCGCCGCCTTGGAATCGGCGACGGCCTGTTCCAGAGCGGCTTTATCCTGATTAAGGGTCAGGCTCGTGTCGGCCGTATCCTGGATGAGCAGGACCTGGCCCGGCGCGACGACGTCGCCGAGATTGACGGCGACGTCAGCAATTTTACCGGCGTATTTCGTGGAAATATCGACCTGGGCGATGGGGACGGTCTGACCGGACAGGGAAATCTTGCGCTTCATATCCTGGCGGGTCACGGTATAGGCCGTGACTGACACGTTTTGAGCTGTGCCTTTTACTTTTTGGACGGTATGGGAATGGCTATAGAAATAAATGGCTGTACAAGCCAGGAGAAAGATGAGGCCAAAGGCGATGGCCTTGGCCCGCGGACTTTTGGGAAAATGAAGACTTGATTGGTTCATGGAAAGGACTCCTCTTAGTAGGCTGTTTTTATCATAATGAGTCATCCTTTAAATAGCAACGATTTTTAGGAAATGCTTGCGAAAAATTTACGAAAACTTATATTTCTCTATCTCTATAATACTATAATAGAGGATGCCATCAGGGACCTGCGAAAGTTACAGGACTTGTGGTATAATTTGGTCATATATTATAGAAAGGATTGTGAAAGATATGCATGTCGATACACAGTTAGAGGCGGCCCTGCGGGCCCTCGACCACTGGCCGCGGTTCCGCCTGCGCCTTTTTTTTGAAGGCATCGTCGTCGGGATATTATCGGGAACGGTTATCAGCTTTTTTCGCTGGGGCCTGGAAATGGGAACGGTCTGGCGCCAATGGATTTATGCCAACGTCCTGGCCAGCGGTGGCATACTCCCGAATCTGGCCTGGTTCGGCGTCTTATTGGCAGCGGCCCTGCTCTTATGGCGCCTGGGTATTTATGAACCCAATGCCGGCGGCAGCGGCATCCCCCAGGTAAAAGGCGTCATCTTAGGGGCCATCCGCATGCGCTGGCTGCGCATCCTTTGGGTCAAGCTCGTCGGCGGCATCGTCGGCATCGGCTTGGGCCTGTCCCTGGGC
>CABQJB010000143.1 GCA_902464195.1 uncultured Megasphaera sp. | reverse complement strand
GCTCCTTTTTGAGTATTAAGTTTGTAGTTTTTAGTGAATGGTTTTAAATTTAAAGCCATTTTTACGGGGTTCTCACAGCGGCCTGCGGTCTGCGAACTGCGGCCTGCGGGTGCCTTAGGCACCCTGCTTTTCATCCACGCTCCCTTTCCACTGGAGAACGATGAAGATGACCAGGGCGATGGCGAAGGCGATGACGCTGGTCATTTGGGCTGATTTCAGGCCCAGCGTCAAATTGACGTAGTCGCCGCGGAGGAATTCCAGGAAGAAGCGTTCGACGGCGTAGAGCATGACGTACAGGCAGAATACCTGGCCTTTCTTGTGGGGGAAGCAGCTGTAGAGGAGCAGTGCGACGAAGACCAGTACGTCAATCTGACCTTCCCAGACTTCGGCCGGCCACAAGGGCTGATTGCCATAAGTATGATAGGCCAGGGTCGTGTCGGGATAGACGATGCCGAAGTCGCCGCCCGTCGGATGACCGAAGGCGTCGCCGTTCATGAGGTTGGCCATGCGGCCGATGGACTGGCCCAGGATGATGGCCGGTGCCAGGAGATCGGCAAAGGCCCAGGTATCGATGTGATGGTACTTCGTGTACAAGATGCCGGCAATGGCGCCGAAGAGCAGGCCGCCCTGGATGGCCATGCCGCCCTGCCAGACGTAGGGGATTTCCGTTAGATGATTGTGATAATAGGCCCAGTCGAAAAAAAAGACGTCCCACAGGCGGCCGCCGACGATGCCTGACAGGCCGCAATACATGGTGAAATCAAAGATGTGGACGTGCCAGCCCCGGCCGTCGCGTTTCATGATATAGTAAGCCGTAATGCCGGCAGAGACGATGCCCAGCATGAATAACAGCCCATAAGCCCGGATCGGGAAGGAACCAATAAAAAATAGATATTGATGCAATATAAAACACCCCTTTGTTGTGGTATAATGAAACAATGTGAACGGAACGAAAAGGTTCACGGTTACCATAGAATTATACAGGATTGAAGACTTTTTTCCAATCCTCGTGAGGAGCAAATGACGATGAAATACAACCATGTTATGCGGACGTCCTGCCTGGCCGCCTTGATCTGTCTGTCCCTGAGTGCTGTTTCCTGGGCCAATGGGCCGGCTGTGGACAGCGCTAAGGCATCGGACCCGGCTTTCAGTGTACCTACCGTAGCCAATCCCATTCCCGATGAAGCCATCAAAGACCTGGAAATCGTCGAAGACCAGGGGCGCTGGCTCGTTTCCGACAAGGCGCTGGAACAATACGGCATCCGTGAAGCCGACCACGCCAAGGGGACGTACTGGTTCCGCCTGCCGAAAGCACAGAACGGCTCGACAGCCTGGCAGGATGAGAACGTCCAGCTGGCCCTGCCAGGGCGGGCTGTCAGCGGCGGCCGGACCATCAATATCCGGAATGTCCGCCGTCCCCTGGGCATCAGCTATGTCCTGGGCAACGGGACGACGGAAAAGAACGAACTCCTGCCGCCGTCCCAGCCCATCCATACCGTACCGGAACTTCGTCAGGTCCAGGAGGCAGCCCCGGCAGCTGCTAAAGAAGGAAAGATGGGGACCGTCCTCTTTTGGGACCCTGTCATGAAGGAAGACGACAGCCTGCCGTCTTTGCAGACCCGTCAGCCCGTCATGTCGCCCTGTGCCTTCCGGCTGACGGAAAACGGCGTCGAACTGCGCAACCCCGACTTCGATATGCTGGCTTCGACGTATGCCAGCAAAGGATACGCCATGTGGCCTTTGATCGACAATAATTTCAATCCCAAGCTGACCCATCAGGTCCTGAGCAACAGCCGCCTCCAGGATACCATGGTCCGCCAGCTCGTCGGCTATGCCTTATTATATGATTTCAAAGGCTATAATATCGACTTTGAAAACGTCAATTACAGTGATAAAGACGCCTTGACGGCTTTTGTGACCAAACTGTCCCAGGCCTGCCATGCCTATGGCATCCAGCTTTCCATGGATGTCACGCCCGTTTCGGACAGCCCCAACTGGTCCATGGTCTACGACCGGGCGGCTCTGGCACCGCATCTCGACTACCTCATGGTCATGGCCTATGACCAGTTCGGCCGGGGCAGTGCGACAGCCGGCCCTGTCGCTTCCTATCCCTGGGTTGAACGGGCTGTACAGAATACGATCGACCTCGTGCCGCCGTCGAAAGTCCTGCTGGGCATGCCTCTGTATATGCGCCTATGGTATGAATCCAGCGATGGCCGCGATTTGCCGAAGAACATCCACGACTGGCCGGCTGTCGTCGGTGCGCCGCCGGCAAAGGGTGTGAAATACAGCGAAGTCAGAGAAGAATCCGCCGAAGAAGCGGCTGAGCCGATGCGGGTCCAGGTCGTGACGGCGGAACAGGAAAATGCCCGCCGGGCCAAACAGCCGGTCATCATGCCCATTGAACTCGATGGGGAAACATATAAACGCCACGTCCTGCCGCGTCGTATTAAGACGGCGCCCAAAGCCGCAGCCACGGCTCCGGCACGCAAGAGCGGCGGCAAGGGCAAGCTCTTTGTCCGCACCCTGACCATGGCCGACAGCGAAGACATCCTCAAGGCCTATAAAGACTACGTCGTCTGGAACGATGATCTGCAGCTCTATTATCTGGAACTTCCGTTGACGACAGGGACCGTCAAGATTTGGTTTGAAGATGAAAAATCCCTGAAAGCCAAGGCCGGCCTGGTCCAGACTTATGGCTTGGGCGGCGCTGCCTTCTGGCGCAAAGGCTTCGAACCGGCACATTTTTGGCAGCGTTTTGCAAAACATGAATTGACTTGATGACGCCCTGCCACTATAATAATACTCAAGACGCTGTAGTACAGTCTGTCTGTATTTTGACTGGGGCAGGATAGGAGGCTCTCACAATTGGAAAAGTATATTCCACAGGAAATAGAAAAAAAATGGCAGCACGTATGGGAAGAAAGTAAATGCGACTGCTGCACCGAAGACAACGGCAAGCCGCCGTACTACGTATTGGAAATGTTCCCGTATCCGTCGGGTAACCTGCACATGGGTCATGTCCGCAATTACACGATTGGTGACGTCATTGCCCGTTATCGCCGCATGAACGGCTATAACGTCTTGCATCCTATGGGCTATGATGCTTTCGGTATGCCTGCAGAAAACGCAGCTATCAAGCACAATATCCCGCCAGCAGAATGGACATACAGCAATATCGCAAACATGACACGCCAGCAGAAAGCTTTGGGCCTGTCTTATGACTGGGACCGCGAAGTCGCTACGTGCCACGAAAAATACTATAAATGGACCCAGTGGATCTTTGAACTGCTCTACAAACGCGGCCTGGCTTACCGCAAAGAAGCAAAAGTAAACTGGTGCGAAAAATGCAACACCGTATTGGCCAACGAACAGGTCATCGAAGGCAAATGCTGGCGCTGCGACACACCGGTCGTCAAAAAAGACTTGAAACAGTGGTTCTTTAAGATCACCGACTATGCAGACCGCCTGCTCGACGATCTGAAACTCCTGCCGGGCTGGCCGGAACGCGTCAAGACCATGCAGAAGAACTGGATCGGCCGCAGCGAAGGCTTGGAATTCAGCTTCGACATTCCCAGCCTGAATGAAAAAGTCGCCGTCTACACGACGCGTCCTGACACGATTTACGGTGTCACTTTCGTCGTCCTGCCGCCGGAACATCCGCTGGTTCACAAGATTTTGGAAAACAACCCGAAGAAGGCCGAACTGGAAGCTTTCTGCGAAAAAGTACGCAATACCAGCGATATCGAACGGACGAGTACGGAATCGGAAAAAATCGGTATGTATACCGGTATCGACTGCGTCCATCCGCTGACGGGCAAGAGCGTCCAGATCTGGATCACCAACTACGTCCTCTACGATTATGGTACCGGCGCCGTCATGGGTGTACCGACGGGTGACCAGCGTGACTGGATGTTCGCTACGAAATACAACATCCCGAAGATCATCACTTTGCAGCCGAAAGACCATGAACTGAAGCTGGAAGAAATGGACCATGCCTATGAAGACAAGGACGGCGTCCTGGTCAATGCCGGTCCTTTCACGGGCATGGAAATGCATAAAGCCATGAAAGCCATCATCGACTACATGGAAGAAAAAGGACTGGGGAAACGCCGCGTCAACTATCGTCTGCGCGACTGGCTCATTTCCCGTCAGCGCTATTGGGGCGCTCCGATCCCTATCATCTACTGCCCGAAATGTGGCGAACAGCTCGTACCGGAAGACCAGCTGCCGGTCAAGCTGCCGGAAGACGTCAAGTTCACGGCTGGCGCCGTATCGCCGCTGGCTACGAGTGAACACTTCGTCCACTGCACCTGCCCGAAATGCGGCGGCCCGGCTACGCGTGAAACGGATACCATCGATACCTTCGTCTGCTCGTCGTGGTACTATCTCCGCTATACCGATGCCCGCGATGATGAAAAAGCCTGGGATCCGAAGAAGGCCAACCATTGGATGAACGTCGACCAGTATATCGGCGGCATCGAACACGCTATCCTGCACCTCATGTATTCCCGTTTCTTCATGAAGGTCTTCTATGATGCCGGCCTGGTCAACAATGTCGAACCTTTCGAACGCCTGCTGACACAGGGCATGGTCCTCCTCGACGGCAGCAAGATGAGTAAGTCCAAGGGCAACATCGTATCGCCAGAAGAAATCATCGCCAAATACGGCGCCGATACGGCCCGCCTGTTCATCCTCTTCGCCGCTCCGCCGGAACGCGACCTGGCCTGGTCTGATCAGGGTGTCGAAGGCTCTTACCGTTTCCTCAACCGCGTATGGCGCATTGTCCATCAGTTCCAGAATTTGGTCAAAGACGGCCTCGAAGGGACGGACTATACGGAAGCTGAAAAAGAACTGCGCTTCCAGGAATTCAAAGCCATTGCCAAGGTCACAGAAGACGTCCGCGGCACAGACGGCAACTACGGCCTCAATACGGCTGTCAGCTCGATCATGGAATACGTCAACGCCATGCATGCCTATGTCGGCGCCAACAAGACTATCCACAAGGCCGTTGCCATGGAAGCCAACAAGAACCTGCTCAAGATTCTGGCTCCCTTCACGCCGCATATTACGGAAGAACTCTGGCAGAAATGCGGCTTTGGAGGCAG
>CABQJB010000142.1 GCA_902464195.1 uncultured Megasphaera sp. | reverse complement strand
GGGCCCCCCCCCACAGATTATAATGAATAACGCAGTCCGCATGTAGGGGCGCCATGTGGGGCGCCCGCCACGGATTATGATGAATAACGCAGTCCGCATGTAGGGGCGCCACGTGGGGCGCCCGCCACAGATTATAATGAATAACGCAGTCCGCAGTTCGCAAAAGGACCCTCGCATGAAGGCATTCGTCATCATGCGAGGGTCCTTTTTGGTCAAAAGCAACCTCTCAGGCCGCCTTTGGCGGCCAGCTCCCCTATAAGGGGAGCCACTAGCCACGAGCCACTAGCCACGAGCCACTAAAAAAGGCGCTGTCGCACGAAGGCTTCTGCCATCATGCAGGGTCCTTTTTCTTGGTAAAAAGCAACCTCTCAGACCGCCTTCGGCGGCCAGCTCCCCTATAAGGGGAGCCGCTAGCCACGAGCCACGAACCACTAGCCACTAAAAAAGCGTTGTCCGTCAGGACAACGCTTTTTTCCACCTTATTTCCCGCTAGCAGCGATGCAGTCGTTGAGGTCGGCGACGAGGGCGTCGACGTCGATGCCGTGGGCACCAGCGCCCTGGCCGATGGTTTCAAAGTGAGCAGCCATGCAGCCAATGCAGCCGAGACCGTACTGCTGGAAAATTTCAATGATCTGCGGATATTTCTGAACGGCTTCAATGATACCCGTGTCTTTTGTAATCTGTGCCATTATTTATATTCCTCCTTGTCAATTCGTATCCGTACCGTTTTGAAGGAACTTCCGGATTGCATCTATTATATCATACTTTTTTTCATTTGTGCGAGGAAATACTTTTTTCCTCCAGGAGTTGGCCGTCGGGCAGGAAGCTGCGGAAGGTCAGGCTGTCGTCTGTCGCTTCCAGGGTCATGTAATTGTCCGTTTCCGGCTGGGGGGCGACGTATTCGTCGAGGCTGTGCTGTTTCCACAAGCCCGGATACTGGACGTTGCCGGCGACGCCGGTGATGAGGTACAGCGGGCCCGATTCATCGCGCTGGAAGTTCCTGATGTGGCCCCGGTCGCGGTAGGTGTGGAGATGGGCTGAGAGGACGGCATCGACGCCGTATTCGTCGAAAAGGGGCATCCAGAGACGGCCTTCGGGTGAGAAGCCTTCTTCCCGGGGCTGGGGCCGGTTGGCAAAGCTGTACTGGAGCGGGTCCTTGTGCATGAGGACGATTTTCCATTTCTTCGTCGTCTTGGCCATGTCTTCCTTGAACCAGGCCACTTCGTCTTCGTCGAGGCTGGGCTCGAAGTCGGCCAGTTCCTGAGACTGCGTGTTGAGGACGACGAAGTGGACGTCGCCGTAGTCGAAGGAGTAGAATTGGTTCTGGTATTTTTCCTGGTCGAGATGGGGCAGGGCGAAGAGATGCAGGTAGGCTTCGGGCATGCGGACTTTCCAGTCTTTGTCGTACGTTTCGTGGTTGCCCATAAGGGGGACGACGGGGATGCGGGCGATCATGTCGCCGACGACGTCGAACCAGGCGTTCCACTGGTAATGGTCCTGGCCGTTATCGACGAGGTCGCCCATGTTGATGAAGAACTGGGCGTCCTGGTTGCGCTGCCACGCAGGCTGGGCCGTGGCAGCCCAGACGCTGTAGTCGCTGGACTGGGAGTCCGGGAAGATGAGGGCCTTGAAGTCATGGCCCTGGGCCGTGTGGAAGGACTGCCAGTCACTGCGCTTGTCGCCGGCGCCGACGCGGTATTCATAGGCCGTACCCGGTTCGAGATCGGTGACAGTCGCCGTGTGGATGTACGTCGTCACGCCATCGTCGCTGAAGGCGTCACTGGAAGCGGGGAGCTGCATGATCGTCGTGTCGTCGCCGGCCTTGCGGTATTCGACGACGGGCTTATCTTCGGCGTAGTCCGACTGCCACATGAAGGTCCGCGACGTCGTGCTGTCGGCCGTGATGACCTGGCGGATGTTGGAAGCGTCGACGGCATCGGTCGACAGGTAATGGGCCGCCGCAGCTTTGGTGGCCCTGACGCCCTGTCTGGCGACGGTCTTCGTGCCCGGCAGCCAGGTATAGGCACTGACGGCGGCGACGACGGCAGCGGCCAGGGAAAAGGCGATGAGTTTTTTATATTTTCCTTTCATAAAATGCCTCCTGTTTTTTTGATATAAGTCATTATAAGACATGGAGTCAACTCTAAGTCAAGCAAAAAAAAGAAAAACTTGACAAGGCCTTCGCTTCGATATAAGATAGATGCATCAAAAGTGATAGAGAACATTGATGAACGGGAGCAAGTACCGTCATGATACCCTTGACAGCGAGCCGGTGGCAGTGGAAGTCCGGTGAAGAGGCCATGAGCGGGAATGGGCCCGGGAGATGCAGGCTGAACGCGAGTAGGTCCTGCCGGAACTTTCACCGTTACCAGGAAAGAATGCATCTACGTGTGCATATGAGCCGGGCAGTTTTGCCAACCAGGGTGGTACCGCGGAAATGACTTTCCTTTCGTCCCTAATGTGAGGGATGGAAGGATTTTTTTATTGAACAGGGAGGAATCCACTATGTCCATTATTTTTTCTGGTATTCAGCCGAGCGGCAATTTGACATTAGGTAACTATTTAGGCGCACTGCGCAATTTCTCGAAGATCCAGGACGGCAACGAATGTTATTACTGCGTCGTCAACCAGCATGCCATTACGGTCCCGCAGGACCCGAAGCTCCTGCATCAGCGCACGCGGGAACTGGCCGCCATCTACCTGGCTTCCGGCCTGGACCCGGAAAAATCGACACTCTTCGTCCAGTCGGAAGTCCCGGAACACGCACTCCTGGGCTGGATGATGATTACGCTGTCTTATGTCGGCGAATTGGAACGCATGACCCAGTATAAGGACAAGGCCTCCAAACGGGGCGATTCCATCCCGGCCGGCCTCTTGACCTATCCGCCCCTCATGGCTGCGGACATCCTCTTGTACCAGACCAACTTCGTCCCCGTCGGCGACGACCAGAAACAGCACATGGAAATCACCCGCAACCTGGCCCAGCGCTTCAACCGCCTCTACGGCGAAGTCTTCACCATTCCTGACATCTACCTCGGCCAGGACGGCACGCGCGTCATGAGCCTCCAGGAACCGACCAAGAAGATGAGTAAATCCGACGACAACACGACGGCGACGATTTATCTCCTCGACGAACCGAAAGCCATCGAAAAGAAAATCAAGCGGGCTCAGACGGACAGCGAAAACTCCGTCCATTACGATAAGGAAAACAAGCCGGGCATTTCCAACCTCATAGAAATCTTTTCGGCCCTGACCGACCAGACTCACGAACAGGTCGAAGCGGCCTACGCCGGCAAAGGCTACGGCGCCTTCAAGAAAGACGTGGCCGATGCTATCATTTCGACACTGGAACCGATCCAGCAGCGTTACCGCCAGCTCGTCGGCGACCCCGAACTGGACGACATCCTCGACAAAGGCGCTGCCAAGGCCCATGCCAAGGCCAGCATCACTTACGAAAAAGCCGCCAAGGCCATGGGCTTATATCGCAAGTAAAGATTAAAAATGCGACAACTAGACTTAATACTTTATTTTAAAAAATGATATTGACATAACAAAAATAAAGTATTATACTTTATACATCGAAAAAAATAAATAAAGCAGAGGCAACGGTGCCATCAGACACTGTGCTTCTGCTTTTTTTATTTTGTGAAATCATCTGTGTTATAAAGGGGGAGTGCCATATGGCAGCGAAAAAGTCTAGTTTTGACAAAGTACTCAATGCCTGGGACGTCCTGGTCATCGCCTTTGGGGCAATGATCGGCTGGGCCTGGGTCGTATCGACAGGGGATTGGATCACCGGCGGCGGTGTCTTCGGCGCCATGCTGGGGTTCGCCATCGGCGGCGTCATGATTTTCTTTGTCGGCCTTACTTATGCCGAATTGACGTCGGCTATGCCGCAGTGCGGTGGCGAACACGTCTTCAGTTATAAGGCCATGGGGCCTATCGGGGCCTTCATCTGCACGTGGATGATCGTCCTCGGCTACGTCAGCGTCGTCTGTTTTGAAGCCTGCGCCTTGCCGACAATTCTCGTCTACTTGTTCCCGGATTTCTTGATGGGTTACTTATACACCATCGGCGGCTTTGACATCTATGCGTCCTGGCTGGCTGCGGCCGTCGTCATTGCCGTCGCCATTACGGCCATCAACATCATCGGCGCCAAGACGGCTGCCCGCCTGCAGACCATCCTGACGGCCATCATCGGCGGTGTCGGCATCGTCTTCGTCGCTGCTTCGGTCCTGACCGGTTCGACGGCCAACCTGGACGGCCAGCTCTTCATGGGCGCTACGACGTCGGAAATGGCCAAGGGTACCCTGGCTATCGCCGTCATGACGCCGTTCTATTTCATCGGCTTCGACGTCATCCCGCAGGCAGCCGAAGAAATTTCCGTATCCTTGCAGAAAATCGGCCGCATCCTGATTTTGTCCATCGTCCTGGCCGTTCTCTTCTATGCCCTCATCATCTTCGGTGTCGGCTATATCCTCAACCAGAGTGAAGTCGCCCTGGCTATGAAAGGCGTCGGCAGCCTGGTCACGGCCGATGCCATGTCGGTTGCCTTTGGCAGCTCCATGATGGCCAAAGTCCTCATCATCGGCGGTATCTGCGGCGTCGTCACCAGCTGGAACTCCTTCCTCATCGGTGGCAGCCGTGCCATGTATTCCATGGCTGAATCGTACATGATTCCCCATACCTTTGCTAAATTGCACGACAAATATAAGACGCCCGTCAACGCGCTCCTGCTCATCGGCGTCCTGTCCATCGTCGCCCTCTTCTTCGGCCGCAAGATGCTGGTCTGGGTCGTCGATGCCGGCAACTTCGGCTGCTGCATGGCTTACTGCATGGTCTCCATTTCTTTCCTGATCCTGCGCAAAAAGGCGCCGAACATGGTCCGTCCCTATAAGGTACGCCATTATAAATTCGTCGGTGCCATGGCTGTCCTCATGTCGGCCTTCATGGTCGTCATGTACATCATCCCCGGTTCCGGTGCCGCCCTGGCTCCGCAGGAATGGGGCATGGTCGCCGGCTGGTCCCTGCTGGGCGTCGTCTTCGGCGTATACTGCAAGGCCAAATACGGCGAACGCTTCGCTACCCATATCGACGTCGCCATGGATACGGAGGTCAAGGAAGCACCGCTGCCGTCGAGCGAATTGAAGACGGTCAAATTGTAAATGTCTTCTCAAAGACTGTCTTAAAA
>CABQJB010000141.1 GCA_902464195.1 uncultured Megasphaera sp. | reverse complement strand
GGGCCGGCAGGGCTGTTTCCGGCGCCAGCTGGCTGAGAAAGGCCACTTTCAAGAGGACCAGGAAGACGAAAGCCGTCACACCGCCAGCGCCGACGCGGCTGTCCTTGAGGATTTCCAGCATCCGCTCGCGGCTGCGGCCGGAAAAGAGACCATCAGCCGTATCCATATAACCGTCGGCATGGAGGCCGCCGGTCAGGTAGAACCAGAAGGCCACGACCAGGGCCGACCGGCCAAAAGCATCGAAAAGGAAAGACGACGCCCCATAGAGCGCCGCCAAAAGCAGGCCGATAATCAAGCCGACGAGGGGAAAGAACAAGACGGACCTACCAAAATCTTCATCGCGCCAGATGCTCTGTGAAGCCAGGTGGATGCGCGATAAGAACTGCAGGGCAATAAGAAAGGCCTTCATGACTTCACCTCCGGCAGGCATATGGCCCGATGCTTCAGTTCCGTCGTAATGCCGCAGACTGATAAGTAGACTTCATCGGCTTCGGCTGCGGCAGACTGGTTGATCTTGCCGATGAGGTCGCGGTACAGGCGGCTCACGTGCTCCATGGGCACGATACCGCAGCCCAGCTCGTTAGTGACCAGGACAGCCGTCACGCCGGCCTGGCGGAAAGCCGTCAGGACCGCTTTCAGTTCGGCCAGGGCGCCGTCGATGAGGGCTTCGTCGTCTTCGCCGTCGTGGGCAAAGAGGTAATTAGAAAAATAGAGGGTCAGGCAGTCGACGAGGACCACGTCTGACGATTGGCACAGCCGGGCCATCGACTCCGGCAGGTCCTGCGGGATTTCCCAGGTCTGCCACGACGACTGGCGGCGTTTTCGGTGGATGGCGATGCGCTGGGCCATTTCTTCATCGAAGATGCGGGCCGTCGCCACATAAGCATGCCGCCCGGGAAGGGCGGCAGCATAGCGTTCGGCAAAGGCGCTCTTACCGCTCCGCGCCCCGCCGGTGACAAGTATGATTTTAGACGTATCCATTTACTTCTTGATTTCCGAATACAAATGAAAGACTTCCGGCAAAATGACTTTTTCCATGCCAATCTTGATGAGGCTCGGCAGACCCGGCAGGCAGTAGACCTGGCACTGATGGATGATGCCGGCCGTCGTCCGGTAGGCCATGGCCTGGACACCGCAGGCCCGGCGATAGGCAAAATACGTCATCATCGACTGGAAAGCCGGGATTTTCTTATCGAACAGGGCTTCCACCGTCTCGATGGTCACGTCGCGCTTGGCCAGCCCCGTGCCACCGCTGGTGATGACCAGGTCGACACTGCAGACCCATTCATGGAGATGACGTTCGATTTCGGCCTTGTCGTCTTTGACAATTTGATAGTCGACGACTTGATGGCCGTAATTGGCCAGGGCCGACTGGATGAGCAGGCCGTTCGTATCGTCTGAAAAAGTGCGGCTGTTGCTGATGGTGAGAATGGCCGCCCGTAAAGGATGTTCTTCCATTTTTTTACTGTTCAAGATAAATAACCTCCTAACCTAAGATACATAAGATTCTATGATGGAAAAGGGATCGCGCCCTTCCAGCAATCCCTGCAAAAACGAAGGGATGAAACATTCACTGACGACCTGGGCGTCATAAGTCCGTTCTTCGCCCTGACTGGCAATGGTGATGCCCCCGCCCAGGGCCAGGCGAACGGCACAGGCCGGACCGCCCGATGGCAGGATATCGCTACGGGACCAGAGGACCGTCGCCTTATCCCGCCAGGGATACGGGTCTTCATCGTCGCTGTCGCCGTCGACGACTTCCGCTGCCACGGTGAGGCCGCTTTCTTTGGCGAACTCCGCCGTGTGACAGACGAACTGCGTGTATTCGTCTTCCGACGTAGCCGCAGCTGCCGAAATATAGAGCAGTCGGAAATCGTCCCACAAGACATGTTCTGAAATGAATTCTTCCGACGGAGTAATGTCTTCGTCTTCATCGACAAAGGATGTATGCCAATTATAGGCCGAACAGATTTCCTCCGCGTCGTCGCCGGCATTGAGCGGGTAGACGTGGAACCCCAGTTTCTGGAATCCTTCCGTCACATGGACATCGAGGCCGTGCTCCGACTCATCTTCCTGCCAAAAGAAGAAAGGCAGGCCAATATATATCACATCCAATATAATCACCTCTTCTACCTTATATTATTCGACCCGAAAGGGCAAAAGTCCTACTTGGAAAATATACGTTCTTGTAATGTTTCATGATTCCGATATAATATATGTATAAACTGCCTCGATTGGAAGAGACAGGGAAAGGAAGTATGTCTTATGTTCAAAAAAATTGCCGCTCTGGCAGTCACATTTGCCTGCGTCTTCAGTTTCATGGCATCCGCCACGTTCCTCGATGACAATCCCCGCTTCGTCCAGGTCGGCCACGATGACACGACCGAATCGTATATCGACATGAACACCATCCAGTCCGTCCGCTACGATCCGCCGTACTACATCATCCGGGCTACGGTCGTGACCTATGACTATGCCAACAACACGGTCCAAGGTTATGATAACAATTTCTTCTACAATTTTAAAGCCCAGACCGTAAAAACACAGACCCTCGGCGATGTCGGCTACGATCTGCAGGGCAACGTCGTGTCCACCTTGTCCCTGCCCAATCCGGAAGTCAAGACGACAGACCGCCTGTCTGCCAACGGCAATGCGGCCAACCGCGCTTTCCGGGTCTGTTACGACATGAATTTCTTCCAAGAATAAGGCTCAAAAATTATTGAAAAGGATTTGATACTCCATGGATTCCCTGATCCACATCATTACGACGATTGTCACTATCGTCTTCATCGCCGCCGTCCTCTATTCCCTCACGTCGGCCCTGCGCAAGCGCCACCGCAAAGCGAAGGTCCAGCAGGAACTGGCCAAGAAGGAACACGTCAAAGTCGCCAACCTGCACCAGTACGACATCAAACCCAATGACGGCTATTACAAATATCCCATCGAAGAAAAAGGGAAACTGCGCCGCTTCCCGCAGCACTTCACGGCCGTCGCCCTGGAACTGGCCAATGAACAGCCCTATTCCGTCTGTCTCCTGGGCCTGGCTGAATTCGACCACGGCGAACTGAAGGATACGCGTTACTTCTACGTCCGTCCGCCAGAAAACAACTTGTCTGCCGTCAAAGGGCGCTATCAGTGGGACGAACTCTCCAAGGCCGATGAATTCGGCGAATACTGGCAGGCCGGCCTGAAAAACCTCATCGAAGGCCAGACCCTGGTCGCCCACAACGCCCCCTTCGTCATGGGCTGCCTGACCCACGCCCTGCACATCTACGGCATCGACGCCCCGTCCTTCTGCTATGCCGATACGCTGGAAGTAGCCAAGAAACTCTACCATTTCCCGTCGAACCAGCTCGACGTCATCTGCGATGAAATGGATATCCAGACCGAAGAAGGCAACCTCCTGAGTCAGGCCATCGCCATAGGGCGCTTCTTCCTCATGGCCCATAAGGAATACCCCATGTTCCTGCCCGACCTGACTTATATAAAAAAAGCACCGACGACAGACGACAAAGAAGCGGCCCTCATCGCCGCCGTCGAACGCGAAGAAGGAACACCGGAAGAAATGTTTGCTCCAGAAGCTCCCGATCAGACTCTCATCGACGACCTGATGCAAAAAGGCTACGTAGAAGCCGGCGAAAAACCAGGCACGTACTACGCCACCGACAAAGGCCTGGACTTTTCTGAAGGACGGTAGGCTAGTGGCTAGTGGTTAGTGGTTAGTGGTTAGTGGCTCGTGGCTCGTGGCTCGTGACTCGTGACTCGTGGTTAGTGGCTCGTGGCTCGTGACATGAATGTTTGACGAAAGGCTCCCATTATAGGGGAGCTGGCCGCCGAAGGCGGTCTGAGAGGTTGCCTTTTACATCAAACCCCAAAAAAGGGACTACGCATGCATTCTTATATCACCATGCGTAGTCCCTTGCTTTATAAAACCATCAGCTAACCACTAGCCCCTAACTGCTAATCCCTAAAAAAAGGGCTTGTCGCGCATGCGGCAAGCCCTTTTGCTATCATCAAACAGCTCCTTATTTGGAGTACAATTCGACGATAAGTGTTTCGTTGATTTCTACCGGAATTTCGTCGCGTTCAGGCATACGGGTAAGTGTGCCTTCGAAGCCGTCGAAGTTCTTTTCAATGTACGGTACATCGAAAGTCTTCAATTCCTGGAAAGATTTTTTGTACATTTCGTTGGAGCGGGATGCTTCTTTCAAAGCGATGACAGAACCAACTTTAACGTGTGCCGACGGGATGTCGCAGCGTTTGCCATTGACCAGGATGTGGCCGTGGTTGACCATCTGACGTGCCTGGCGGATGGAGTTTGCAAAACCGATACGGTATACCAGGTTATCCAAACGGCATTCCAGCAATTTCAGCATGTTCTGGCCAGTAACGCCTTCCATCTTCTTGGCTTTATCATAATAACGGACAAACTGACGTTCGAGCAAATTGTAGTATGCGCGAAGTTTCTGTTTTTCCAATAACTGTGTGCCATATTCAGACATTTTTTTCTGACGCTGATCTTTACGTACGCGTTTTAATGCCTTAGGGTGTCCGTACACATTAACTCCGAACCGGCGACATTCCTTAAAACGCGGGTCTCTCCTCGTTGCCATTTTCTACATCACCTCATGTTAGTAATTCAAAAAATTAAATTTTGCTCACGCAATATGTAAATAGTACCATAAATGGACCATTCCTGTCAAGAGGCGTACGCACCGGCTCAAACTCTTTCCGCTCCAGCTGTTTACTTATAATTTTTCCCATACTGCCAGCACTGGCCGATGACTTCCCCCGTGCCGAGATAACGGGCCTGCTGGAATTCAAACAAGACCGGGCTGACGCGTTCATAATCAATTTTACCGCGTTCCGTCAGATATTCTTCCTGTACATAAGTGTGGACAGGTTTCAAGATATAATTATGGAAATTGCCGACTTCAAATACTTTATCGACACGGCATGTCATAGAAACCGGCGCTTCATCAATGATAGGTGCCTTGCCGACTTCATCAAAGTGATGAACAAAGACAGCCGACTTATCGGTCTGTGCGGCCTTGGCAATCCCGCAATAGTCGACGCGTTCCAGCATGTCCTGCCGTACGAGGCTGACAGACACGGTCCGGTTCTTAAAAATAGCTCCATCCGACAACGTATGGGCTTTATCAACACTGAGCAAGAACTGGCCATGTTCGACGACGCCGACATGCGCAATCGGAAGCCAGTTGACGCGGCCATCTTCCAAAACCGTCCCAACCACCGTAACCGGGGTCGGATATAATCCCATAACAGCACCCATATCTTTTTGCATATTGAATCTCTCCTTTTTTCATTCACATAATTTCGTCTTCTCTTGACTGTATTGAGTATAGCTTAAGAATGATAAAATTGGAAGTACGCACTATATTGTAATAT
>CABQJB010000140.1 GCA_902464195.1 uncultured Megasphaera sp. | reverse complement strand
GACTAGACATCTCTTTTCAGCTTTTTGTCTCTATTTATTCTTTATTTTCATTTTAAATATTCCTTTATTGTATCAAAAACTCATAACTTTCCTCTATTTTTTTATTTTGATACAATAAAAGTACGATATGCGATTCTATAGGTACGGTTGATATTCGAGGTGTTTTATTATGACTTTACAGCAACTTCGTTATATCTTAGAGTTATCTAAGCACAATTCCATTTCAGCTGCCGCACAGGCGCTGAACATCTCCCAGCCCAGCCTGAGCACGGCTATCCGGGATCTGGAAAAAGAATTCTCCCTGACCCTGGTCGAGCGGAACCGCCATGGCATCACCTTCACACCGGCAGGCCTGGAGTTCCTGCACTATGCCGGCCACATCCTCTCCCATGCCGAGGCCATGCACGACCATTTCCAGGCAGAAAAAAGACAGGACCTGCCCCAGATCCTGTCCATTTCATCCCAGCACTATCCCTTTGCCGACGAAGCCTTCATCCACGCTCTGCAGCACGTCCAGCCTGGAAATCCCTGCATATTCACCCTGCGTGAAGGGCGGACGTCACAGGTCATCCACGACGTCGTCACCCGCGAGAGCCATTTGGGCATCCTCTTCCTGTCCCACATGAACGAGCGCTTCCTCCAGGACTTGTTCCGCAAAAATAAGCTGGAATTCACGTCTCTTTGTGCCTTTACGCCCTGTCTTTACGTCCGCAGCGGCCATCCCCTGGCAGAGTGCCGGCGCGTCGTTCCCGGCCAATTCACGGAATATCCCTGCGTCCGCTTCGAACAAGGCCATGACAAGTCTCAGTTCTCAGAAGAGCTGCTCCTGCCCAATCCGGGCAGCCATCAATGCATCTACGTCACCGACCGGTCCACCCTGTTCAGTGTCATACGGTCTACCGACGCCTACACCATCGGTACAGGCCACGTAGCGCCATCCATCATCGGCCGTCATATCCAGGCCATCCCCATCGAAAATCCCCTGGACACCATGACCGTAGGCTGGATCAAGATTGCCGGAGAACCCCTGCACGAAGAAGCGCGCCACTATATCACCATCCTGGCCGGCCTCTTGGAAGGACGGGAGAGTGGCTAGTGACTAGTGGCTAGTGGCTAGTGACTAGTAGCTAGTGGCTAGTGGTTCGTGGTTCGTGGTTCGTGGCTCGTAGTGGCTGTCGCACGAAGGGGCTCGTAATCCGTAGGGGCTCGCACGTGGCGAGCCCGTCCCAGGATACATGTGATTTTCTGACCAGTCTGCCGGAGAAGCATCCAAATTCCTAACGGGTCGCCCACACGGCGACCCCTACAGTGCAAAAAACCGCCCCATTAAACGTGTTCTTGCTTAATGGGGCGGCTCCTTTTTTCACTTACAACAAACTATTTATTTGTCATCATATGCTTTTGTCATGCGGACATAGCCTTCGTAGCGGTCCTTAGCATCTGCTTCGGTCTTTTCAAAGAGTGCTTCTGCCGTATCCGGGAAGGTGCGCTGCAAGGACGAGAAGCGTGTTTCGCCCATGAGGAAGTCGCGGAAGTTGGCTGTCGGCGGTTTGGAGTCGAGGATGAAGGGGTTCTTGCCCTGTTTCTTCAATTCCGGATTATAGCGCCACAGATGCCAGTAACCGGCTTCGACTGCCCGTTTTTCTTCGAGCTGGCTCTGACCCTGGCCGACTTTCAGGCCGTGGTTGATGCACGGTGCATAACCGATGATCAGGGACGGGCCCTTGTAGGCTTCGGCTTCTTTGAGGGCTTTCATGAACTGGTTCTTGTCGGCACCCATAGCGACCTGAGCGACGTAGATGTAGCCATACTGTGCTTCCATCATGCCCAAATCCTTCTTGCGCGTCTTCTTACCGGACGCTGCGAACTGGGCAACCGCTGCCGTCGGCGTAGCTTTGGAAGCCTGGCCGCCTGTATTGGAGTAAACTTCTGTATCGAAGACCAGGACGTTGACATCTTCGCCCTGAGCCAGGACGTGGTCCAAGCCGCCATAACCGATATCGTAAGCCCAGCCGTCGCCGCCAAAGATCCACTGGCTGCGTTTGACCAGGAACTGTTTCATATCATAGACCTGTTCCAGTGCCGGTTTGCCATCTTTTTCAGCTTCCAAGAGGGCAATGACCTTATCCGAACGTTCGCGGGTCCCTTCGCTTTCAGCCTTGTGTTCTTTCCATTCCGTAAAGGCTGCCTGCAGTTCCGGGCTGGCGACGTCCATAGCGGCATCGATGTACTGTTCCAGCAGTTTCCGTTCCGTCTTTTCAGCCAGCATCATACCGAAACCATATTCTGCATTATCTTCAAAGAGGGATGTCGACCAGGCCGGGCCGTGCCCCTGAGCATTCTTGGTATAGCCGCAGTCCGGTGCACTACCGCCCCATACGCTGGAGCAGCCGTGAGCGTTGGCAATCATCATGCGGTCGCCGAAGAGCTGAGTGACGACTTTACAATACGGCGTTTCAGCACAACCTGCGCAGGCACCGGTGAATTCGAGGAGCGGCTGTTCAAACTGGCTGCCGATGACGGTATTCTTATCCATCGGGTTGGCTTTCGCCGGCAAATCGATGACGTAATCCCAAAGAGCCGCTTTGTATTCTTCGTCGTCGAAAGGTTTCATGGTCAATGCCTGTTTCGGGCAGACGTGGGTACAGCTGCCGCAGCCCAGGCAGTCCATGACGGATACGACGATATTGTACTTGTAGCCCGGAGCCACTTTGATTTCCTTATCCTGGTAGCCTTTCGGTGCCTTAGCGGCTTCATCGGGCGTCATCAGGAACGGACGGATAGCGGCATGGGGGCAGACGAAGGAACACTGGTTACAGCCGATACATTTTTCAGCATCCCAGCTCGGTACGAACATGGCGACGCCGCGTTTTTCTTCGGCGCAGGTCCCCGTCGGCCAGCGGCCGTCTTCGATGCCATCATAAGCGCTGACCGGCAGGTCGTCGCCTTCGAGGGCATTGACAGGAATAGAGAATTCACGGAAGAATTTCGTATGTTTCGACAGATCAACCGGTTCATCGACAGCATCAGCCCAGGCGGCCGGTACATCGACCTTGACGATAGCAGACAGGCCCTGGTCGATAGCTTCATTGTTCATATCGACGATATTCTGGCCTTTCTTGCCATACGATGCGACGACGGATTCTTTCAGTTTCGCAATAGCCAGGTCCAGAGGAATGACGTCGGCCAGTTTGAAGAAGGCCGACTGCATGATCATGTTGATGCGGCCGCCGAGACCGATTTTCTGGGCAATGCCGACGGCATCGATGATATAGAACTTGACGTCGTTGCGGGCAATAGCGCGTTTTAATTTAGCCGGCAGTTTTTCATCCAGTTCTTCCGGTTTCCATACCGTATTGAGCAGGAACGTACCGCCTTTCTTGATGCCCCGCAGGAGGTCGAATCCATGGACATAGGACTGGCGGTGGCAGGCGATGAAGTCGGCATTATTGATGAGATACGGCATCTTGATCGGCGTATCGCCAAAGCGCAGATGCGATACGGTGACGCCGCCGGATTTTTTGGAGTCATAAGCAAAATAAGCCTGGGCATACATATCGGTGTTATCGCCGATGATCTTGATGGCACTCTTATTGGCGCCGACTGTACCGTCGGAACCGAAGCCCCAGAACTTGCAGGCTTTCAGTCCTTTGCCGCCGGTAGCGATGCCTTTGACACGCGGCAGGGATTTATAGGTAACATCGTCGACGATGCTCAAGGTGAAGTCGTTCTTCGGTTCGAAGGCTTTGAGGTTTTCAAAAGCGGCTACGACGTCGCCCGGCAAGAATTCTTTCGATGCGATGCCATAACGGCCGTGGTAGACCTTCGGTGCATTATCAGCTACGGCAAAAGTAGCGGCTACGCTGTGATAGAGCGGTTCGCCATTGGCACCGGTTTCCTTCGTGCGGTCCAGGACGGCAATCTTCTTGACCGTATTCGGCAAGGCAGCCAGGAAATGTTTTTCCGACCACGGACGGAACATGTGGACGTTGATGCAGCCAACCTTTTCGCCTTTATCGACGAGCATCTTGACCGTTTCTTCAATGGTCTGGGCGCCGGAACCCATGGCGACGAGGACGAATTCGGCATCGGGAGCGCCGGTATAGTTGAACAGGTGGTATTCACGGCCCGTGATTTCGCTCATCTTCTGCATGTATCCTTCAGCGACATCAGGGACGCGGTCATAGAATTTATTGAGGGCTTCACGGTGCTGCATAAACGTTTCAGCCGGTTCGCAGAAAGAAATGGCTTCCGGATTATCCGGGTTCATGCCGCGTTTGCGGAAGGCCCGGACGGCATCCATATCGAGGAGAGGCCGGAGTTTTTCATACGGCAGGACTTCGATTTTCTGGATTTCGTGAGACGTACGGAAGCCATCGAAGAAGTTGATGATCGGGATACGACAGGAAATAGCCGTGGCATGGACGACAGCTGCCAGGTCCATGATTTCCTGGACACTCGATTCACACATCATGCTGATGCCCGTGCCGCGCATAGCCATGGCATCATCATGGCCGGCAAAGATCGTATAGCCGTTGGTAGCTACTGTACGGGATGCGACGTGGAAGACACCAGGCAGGAGTTCGCTGGAAATCTTGAACATGTTGCTGAGCATGATCATCATGCCCTGGGAAGACGTAAAGGTCGTCGTCAATGCGCCAGTGTTCAACGCACCGTGCATGGCACCGGCAGCCCCTTTTTCGGACTGCATTTCCTGAACCTGGACAGTCGTGCCAAACAAGTTCTTACGGCCATGAGCGGCCCATTCATCGACGTGTTCCGCCATCGGCGACGACGGCGTTATCGGGAAGATAGAAGCCAGTTCCGTAAAGGCGTAGGCAATATAAGCCGCAGCTTCGTTGCCATCCATTGTCTTGAAAATTTTCTTTGCCATAGTAACTTTTCCCCTTTCTGTAAAACCTGGTAAATGAAAGAATCCGTGTACACTTAGGAGTCATCCTTAACATTGCGCAGATAAAATCATCGTTTTTCATTATGTGACTAAGGTATTTTTTAGATGACTATTTGTTATCTTTATTGTACTATTTCAAAAAAATTTATGCAAGGCCTTTCTAGTAAAACGTTCATCTTATGCCGATTTTGTCTAAACGCGTGCATATTCATGAAAAAGAGTCATAAAAAAGGCGCTGTCTTCAAGAGACAACGCCTTTTTTTAGTTCTTAGTTTGTAGTTTTCAGTTTTCAATGAATGGATAGCTAAAAATTTAAAAAACTCTACGGCCTGCTACAAACGCTGTACTATAAACTATATTACGCCCAAAATTACGCCCAAATGGATTTCATGAGCTCTTTGTACGATTCGCCGAGGTGGCGGATGATGACATCGAACATGGCGTAAATCAAATCGCCGTCGACTTCATCGTCTTTGAGGAGGACGCACGTATCGAGGATGAGGTTGCCTTCGTCATCGACGTAGTATTTAAAGG
>CABQJB010000139.1 GCA_902464195.1 uncultured Megasphaera sp. | reverse complement strand
GCCATGCGCCAGGCCGTCGGCGCCGATTATCCCATCTGGGTCAAATTGAACTGTGCCGATTTCATGAAAGACGGCAGCCTGACCTTTGACGAAAGCAAACAGGTCATGGCCTGGCTGGCTGACGCCAGCGTCAACGCCATCGAAGTCAGCGGCGGCAACACGTCGTCCCTGCCGCGCAAAGGCCCGATCCGGGCAATCCGCCGCACGAAGGAACCGATGTACTTCAAAGCCTACGCTGCCGAAGCTGCAGCCATGCTGAAAGATAAAATCGATGTCGGCGTCGTCGGCGGTTTCCGCAAGGTCGAAGATATCCAAGATACGCTGGAATCGACAGACCTGGCCTTCGTGTCCATGAGCCGTCCCTACCTGCGCCAGCCGGACCTGCCGAACCGCTGGAAATCGGGCGATACCGAACCGGCCCTGTGCATTTCCTGTTCCCGCTGCTTCGGTGCCGAAGATGTTGACTGCATTTTCAATAAACAAGAAAAAGCAAAACAAGACGCCTAAAAAAGAGGAAATCGCCCCGAGTTCATCGAATAAATAAAAGTAACGGATTATTTTCACAAAAGGGGGCTGCCTTATGGCAATCATCGTCATCCTTGCCATCTTATTCAGCTGCATACTGCTCATCCTCTGCCTGCCCGTCTCCTATGCCCTTACCGTCCATATCGGAACGCCCTTCCACATCGAAGGCCAGGGCCGATGGGGCCGGAAGTTAGCCGATGCGTCCTGGTCCTATACGCTGGGAGAGGAACCGCATCATGAACTGCATGTGTGCTGGAAGCGCAGCCCTGCCGTGAAAGAGTCTGTCGAACCGCCGCCCCCTACAGCGGAAGAGGAAGAAAAGGCCTGGGACGAGCTGGAAAAAGAAAGCCAGCGCCTCACGTATGAAGACCTGCTCCGCCAGGAGGGACCGGATGCCCCAACACCGGAGGACGCGAAAGAGCCGAAAAAAAAGAAACCGCCCATACGCCAGTTCCTGGCTGACATCTTCAATGCTGACTTTTTAGCGGCTTTCTTCACCTGGCTGTCGCGCCTGCTCGGCCACGGCCAAATCCGCCGCTTCACCCTGACCGGTGTCATCGGCCTCCCTGAACCGCATGAGACGGGGATGCTGGCCGGTGCCCTCTATGCCATCTGTCCGGGGAGCGTCACAGACTTACAATTCAATTTCGTAGAGGAACAGTATGACTGTACCGTCCGTGCTTCGGGCCGTCTATATCCGGCAGTGCTGCTTCTGTTTACAGCCGCCTTTGCCGCCTCCCGGCCTGTACGCCGTTTATGGGCTCATTGGCACGCTGTGAACAAGGAGGAACAACATGGATAACTCGTACATCAAGAACAACTTGGAACAAATTTTTGAAAGTTTCAAAGAAATGATCAAAGTCGAAACCGTCGTCGGCCAGGCCGTCCACATCGGCGACGCCATCCTGGTACCTTTCGTCGACGTCACCTTTGGCTTCGGGTCCGGCGGCGTCAATGGCAAGACCGAAAACGGGCGCAGCAGTGCCGGCAGCGGCGGCGGTGCCAAGATGGAACCGGCAGCTATCCTGGTCATCAAAGGGGACCGGGTAGAAATGTTCTCCATCAAGAAAGACGGCTACCAGGCTTCGGCCTTTGAAAAGCTCATCGCCATGGCTCCGGAAATCATCGACAAGATGAAAAAGGATAAATACATTTATATTCACGACGATGAAGAAGACAAGGCAGACGAAGATGACGAAAAAGCCTGATTCCGTGCAGGTTGTACTTTATCGGTAAGTTTGTTATAATATACGAATAGAACTATAGTAAGAAAGAGTAATTCAGCCGCTCTGCGGCACAGGAGGAATACATTATGAAACTGAAAAAACAATTAGCATCCCTTGCCGTCATGGGAATGATGAGCCTCGTCGCTGCTTCGTCGGCCTTTGCTTCCGGCGTCGGTGTCGTCAACTTCGATACATTGGTACAGTCCCATAAGGACTTCCCGAAAGTCAGCGCCCAGATGCAGGCTGCCGTTAAAGACGCTAACGAACAGTTTGCTAAAAAAGCTCCGAAAATGAAGACCGACCAGGAACGCCAGAACCTCGGCCGTGAACTGGCTCAGAACCTGAGCAAACTGGAAAACAAACTGATCGTCCCCATTGAAAAAGACGTCGTTTCCAAAGTCGAACAGGTCCGCAAGGACAAAGGCCTCGACTGCATCGTAGTCCAGGGCGCCATCATCTCCGGCACCGAAAACGCTACGGATGAAACAGAAGCCGTCAAAGCATTGTTGAAATAGGAGTAAAAAAGCTGCCGCTTTGCGGCAGCTTTTTTTTAGCAGTTAGCAGTTAGCAGCTAGTGGTTCGTGGCTAGTGGCTCGTGGCTCGTGGCGGCCTTATGGCCGCACCGTAGGGGCCGTCCTGTTAAGGCGGCCCGCTTGGATGATTCTCCTGGCAAACTGATTGGTATATCAGACATATTCCGGAGCGGGCGCCCCACGCGGTCGCCCCTACAATGAAATCGCATAATCCTGGGGCGGACGCCCCTACAGAAAAAGGACTATCGTATGAGGGCTTAATATCATCATACGTAGTCCTTTTTTTAATAATCCGCGGTTAGCGTTCGTAAGGGGCCCCACGCGGTCGCCCCGTTAGGAATTGGGATGATTCTCCTGGTAAACTGATTAGGAAATCATGCATATTCCGGAGCGGGCGCCCCACGCGGGCGCCCCTACAAATTAAGAACCATTCGCTAACCCCTAACCCCTAACTGCTAACCGCTAAAACACCCTTGACACATACCCTATATCGGTATATTATATCAATGTACCCCACAGGGGTATTTAAATGAAAGGAGAACTCAATTATGGACGAAAAGAAAGTCTGTCCCTGCTGCGATACGGAGAAACATAAGTATCGCAATAAAGAGGGCAAAGAGTATAAATCGCTCATTTCCCGCCTGAACCGCATCGAAGGGCAGGTACGGGGTGTGCGAAAGATGGTCGAAGACGACCGTTACTGCATTGATATCCTGACTCAGGTCAGTGCCATCCAGTCGGCATTGAATTCTTTCAATAAGGAACTCCTGGGCCAGCACATCAAGTCCTGCGTCGTCCACGACATCCGTGAAGGCAAGGACGAAGTCGTCGATGAACTCGTCTGCGCCCTTCAGAAACTCATGAAATAAAGGAGTGAGTCCGTTGAAGCACGAAAAATTCAACATCACGGGCATGAGCTGTTCCGCCTGCTCGGCCCGCGTGGAAAAAGCCGTCAACAAGCTGGACGGCATCGACAAGGCCAGCGTCAACCTGCTGACCAACAGTATGCAGGCCTCGTACGATGAAAATGTCGTCAGCGAACAAGACATCATCCAGGCCGTCGTCGATGCCGGCTATGGTGCCAGCCCGGCCGAAGGCGGCAGCCAGAAACAGGCCGGCGCCCCGCAAAAGAGCGCGTCTGACATTGCCAAGGAAGAAATGAAATCCATGAAGCACCGCCTCATCTGGTCCATCGTCTTCCTCATCCCGGTCATGTACATCGCCATGCACCACATGTTCTACGAATGGTTCGGCATCCCCGTACCGGAAAGTTTCCAGTACATCTTCCACGGCGATGAAAATGCCATTACCTTTGCCTTTACCCAGTTCTTACTGATCCTGCCGATCATGTACTTGAACCGCAAGTACTACGTCAACGGCTTCCGCAACCTCTTCCAGGGTGCCCCGAACATGGACAGCCTGGTCGGTATGGGTTCCATGGCAGCTGCCCTGTACGGCGTCTTCGCCATTTTCCGCATGAGCTGGGGCATGGGCCACGGCGACTGGGCCCTCGTCGCCCAGTACAGTACCAACCTGTACTTTGAATCAGCCGGTATGATCGTCACCCTCATCGACATCGGCAAATACCTCGAAGCCCGCGCCAAAGGCAAGACCAGCACGGCCATCGAAAAGCTGATGGACCTGGCACCGAAACAGGCCACGGTCCTGCGCAACGGCGTCGAAACGGTCATTCCCGTCGAAGACCTCGTCGTCGGCGATGAAATCGTCATCCGTCCGGGCGAAAGCATCCCGGCAGACGGCATCATTTCCGAAGGGACGACCAGCGTCGATGAAGCCGCCATTACCGGCGAAAGCATCCCCGTAGAAAAACAAGTCGGCGATAAAGTCACGTCGGCGACGATAAATAAGACGGGGTTCATCCACATCACAGCCCGCCGCGTCGGCGACGATACGACGATCAGCCAGATTATCAAGCTCGTCGATGAAGCCAGTGCCAGCAAGGCACCGATTGCCAAGATGGCCGATACCATTTCGGGCTACTTCGTCCCGGCCGTCATTACCATCGCCATCATTACAGGCCTCATCTGGTACTTCGTCATGGGCGTCGACGCCGAATTCGCCTTCTCAACGGCCATCTCCGTCCTGGTCATCTCCTGCCCGTGCGCCCTGGGCCTGGCTACGCCAGTCGCCATCATGGTCGGCACTGGCAAAGGGGCTGAAAACGGAATCCTCATCAAATCCGGCGAAGCCCTGGAAACGGCCCATGCCATCGACACGGTCGTTATGGACAAGACCGGCACCATTACCGAAGGCCGTCCGAAAGTCACGGACATCCTTCCCCTGAAAGGCACGAAAGAAGACCTCGTCGCCATCGCGGCAGCGCTGGAAAAAGGCAGTGAACACCCCCTGGCCGAAGCCATTACGACCTATGCCGGCGACCATCAGCTGACCGGCAGGACAGCCAGCGACTTCAAAGCCCTCTTCGGCCGCGGCGTCCAGGCCGTCATCGACGGCAAGACCTATTATGCCGGCAACACGCGCCTCATGGACGAAGCCCATATCGACACCAAAGCCATCACGGCCAGCCTCAATGCCCTGGCTGACGACGGCAAGACACCGCTCCTCTTTGCCGACGACAAGGATATCATCGGCATCATCGCCGTAGCCGACGTCGAAAAAGCGACCAGCGCCGAAGCCATTGCCGACTTTGCCAAAATGGGCATCAACGTCGTCATGCTCACAGGCGACAACCAGCGCACAGCCGAAGCCATCCGCCAGCGCCTGCATATTCCCCAGGTCATTGCCGGCGTCCTGCCGCAGGATAAAGAAAAACACATCGCCGCCCTCCAGGCCCAAGGCCATAAAGTTGCCATGATCGGCGACGGCATCAACGATGCGCCGGCCCTGGCCAAAGCCGATCTGGGCATGGCCATCGGTGCCGGGACCGACGTCGCCATCGAAAGCGCCGATGCCGTCCTCATGCGCAGCGACCTCCTCGACGCCGTCAGCGCCATCCGCCTGAGCAAGGCTGTCATCAAGAATATCAAAGAAAACCTGTTCTGGGCCTTCTTCTACAACGTCATCTGCATCCCCCTGGCTGCGGGCGTCCTCTATCCGGCCTTTGGCATCCGCCTCAATCCCATGATCGGCGCTGCTGCCATGAGCCTGTCGAGCTTCACGGTCTGCATGAACGCCCTGCGCCTGCGCTTCTTCAAGACGACGCACAG
>CABQJB010000138.1 GCA_902464195.1 uncultured Megasphaera sp. | reverse complement strand
TTCAAAATCGTTGTGGAATTTAATTTTGCGATACGTTTCAAAGGTCATCCACTTATCGAAGAGTTCGGCATCGGAGTTTTCCCCGGTCTTGGCGTAGTCCGCCTTGAAGGCAGCGAATTCCTGCGGCGAATGGACGTTGATGGCAAAGCCGCGGCCGTTGACTAAAGGCTGTTCCGTATAGGCATAGCCGTCGAGGGCCAGGATGTTGGCGACTTTGGCGTCGCGGATTTCGACGGCAACCTTGTCGCGGAGGATGAGGATGTCGAAGTTGTCCGGATAGGCATAGGTTTCGCCTTTCGTCGGGATCGTATCACCGATGTGGTACTGGTGGAAGGCCGGTTTGGCCTTGGTGATATTGAGGCTCTGCATGCCGTAGAAGAAGTCTTCAAAGACGTCGCCGCGGGCCTTCAGGGAGCCGTTGACAAAGGTATGGTCGGCGTTGGTGTCGTTGACGTCGATGACGACGCCGCAGGCCGAGGTCATATTGGTGACGCGGTCGATGAGGATGAGTTCGCCCAGGACCTTGTGATGACTGAAGGTATCGACGACAATCGGTTCCTGCAAGAAGAGCGTGCAGACGGCGATTTCGTTCTTCGTAAGGCTCGAAGCGCGTTTCTTTTCGCCTGTAGTGACGTCGATGGTGTAGTCGATATCGGTGAGGATGCCGACGATTTCCTTGGTCCCCAGTTTGACGACGTATTCCTTGCCGACAGCCAGGTCTTGGTCATCCATCCAGAGCATAGTCGCTGTAATGCGCTGACTCAGGGCGACGTCCGTCCCCTTGGTAAAGACGCAGCCCCGGGATACGTCGACTTCGCGGTCGAGCTGGACGTTGACCGGCTGGCCTTTGACAGCCGAATCGACGGTATCGAAGCCGATGAGGATGGATTTGACCTTAGCTTCTTCCTTGCTGGGCAGGGTCGTGATCGTATCGCCGACGGCCAAGGCGCCGCTTTCGATCTGGCCCTGGAAGCCGCGGAAGGTGTGGTTCGGGCGGCAGACGCGCTGGATGGGCAGGTAAAAGCCTTCTTCTTTGTCTTCTTCGACGTTGACCGTTTCCAGATAGTCGAGGATGGTCGGCCCCTGGTACCAGGGCATATTGGCCGACGCCTTGGTGACGTTGTCCCCTTCCGTCGCCGAGACGGGGATGAGGATGACGTTGGCCAGTTCCAATTCGTCGCGGAGCTTGGCGATCTGGGCCTTGATTTCTTCAAAACGTTCCTGGCTGTAGCCGGCCAGGTCCATCTTGTTGATGGCGAAGATGAAGTAGCGGATCCCCATGAGGGCGCAGATGCGGGCATGGCGGCGGGTCTGGACCAGGACGCCCTTGGTGGCGTCGATGAGGATGATGGCCAAGTCGGCAAAGGAAGCGCCGACGGCCATGTTGCGCGTATATTCTTCATGGCCCGGCGTGTCGGCGACGATGAAGCTGCGGTTGTCCGTGCTGAAATAACGGTAAGCTACGTCGATGGTGATGCCCTGTTCCCGTTCCGCCATGAGGCCGTCCAGGAGCAGCGAGTAGTCGATGGCCCCGCCGCGGCTGCCGACTTTACTTTCCAGTTCCAAGGCCTTCTTCTGGTCGGCATAGAGCAATTTAGCATCATACAGCAAGTGGCCGATCAAAGTCGACTTGCCGTCGTCGACGCTGCCACAGGTAATAAATTTTAACAAGCCGTTTCCGTTTCTATCCATTTTAGAAATACCCCTCTCTCTTTCTGCGTTCCATGCTGCCAGCTGCTTCATTATCGATGACGCGGCTCGTCCGTTCCGACGATACGGCGCTCAGCGTTTCATCGATGATGGCATCCAGCGTATCGGCATCGGATTCGATGCCCCCTGTCAAAGGATAGCAGCCCAAGGTCCGGAAGCGGATCTTCTTGTGCATGATTTCTTCTCCCGGCTTGAGGCGCATGCGGTCGTCGTCGACCATGATGATGTTGCCGTCACGATAGACGCAGGGCCGTTCCTTGGCAAAGTACAAAGAGACGATGTCGATGTTTTCCCGTTTGATGTACTGCCAGATATCTTTTTCCGTCCAGTTGGAAATCGGGAATACGCGCATGCTTTCGCCTTTATGGATATGCGTATTGTAGAGCTTCCACATTTCCGGGCGCTGGTTCTTCGGGTCCCAGGCCTGGGCTTCATTGCGGAAGGAAAAGATACGTTCTTTGGCGCGGGATTTTTCTTCGTCCCGGCGGCCGCCGCCAAAGGCAGCGGTGAAGCCGTATTTGTGCAGGGCCTGCTTAAGGGCCTGGGTCTTCATGATATCCGTATAGGCTGCACCGTAATCGAAGGGATTGACGCCCTGTTTGACGCCTTCCTGATTGATGTATTCAATGAGCTGCAAGCCATACTTCTTCATGGTTTCATCGCGGAAGCGGATCATTTCCTTGAACTTCCACGTCGTGTTGACATGAAGGAATGAAAAAGGCGGCTTTTCCGGATAAAAGGCCTTTAAAGCCAGGTGAAGCATGACAGAACTGTCCTTGCCGATGGAATAGAGCATGACCGGCTTTTCACATTCCGCAGCGACTTCGCGGATGATGTAAATCGCTTCGGCCTCTAACTTGTCGAGATGCGATAATGCACACATAATATGAATCCCCCTATTGATAAAATGCAGTTTCCAGTTTATAGTCTGCAGTTTGCCGTAATGGGTACTCTTTTACTACAAACTCGGTACTACAAACGGCAAACTAATTAATATGAATTCGCCTGTTTGCGGTCGACTGTGATGGTCTTTTCACTGCCGTCGGCCTTATGGATATGCCAATGCAGGTAATGGCCGTCAGCAGTGACATTCATCGTGCTGCCGCGGCCGCCCATATCGGCGCCGAGGTAGAAGTCGATGGCCTGGACCGGGCAGACTTTGACGCAGGATACACAGCCCCAGCAGTCCTTGGGATAATGCATCCAGGCCTTGCCCCGGCCGTTGCGGTCGATGAGGCTGCCCGGGCAGACGTCGATGCACTGGCCGCAGCCGATACAGCGTTCCTGCTTAATTCGTATGCTCATAAGTTTCCCCTCCTGGTACTAAATCGCGGTAGATCATATGGACCTGGCCGTCTTCGTCCATGCGGGAATTGACGTATTTCAGCCAATCCGCGCTCTGTTCCGGATAATCGAGGTTCTCTGCAAAGGAATGCCAGCGCGTTTCCTTGCGGGCCCGCAGGTGGGCGATGAGGACCTTGCAGACCGTCAGCCGTTCGCGCAGTTCGTAGACGAAGAGCAGTTCATGGTAATCGCTGGCGCCGACGTGGGCTGCCAGTTCCATGAGCTGGTCGATTTTTTCATCGGCCAGGGCCAGCTGCTTTTCGTTGTACTGGTAATGGCTGCCGATGCCGCCGGCGTAGGTATCCATGACTTTCTGCATGGCTTCTTCCAGCTGTTTCACAGTGAAGAAACTGTCCGTCTCGCCGAGGGCGGCGTTGTATTCGGCTACCTTTTCGGCGAGAATGGCCTTTTCCTGGGCTTCATCGAGGCCGGATGCATCGCTCAGGCCCTGGCGGACCATATCCTTGGCGGCGATTTCTCCTTCGACCAGGGCGCCGGTGACGTATTTCTGCGGACAGCCGCCGGCGACGTCGCCAGCCGCATAGAGGTGGCGGATCGTCGTCTGGCGGTTTGTGTCGACCCAGTAGCCGCTGGCCGTATGGCCGCCGACGACGTACGGTTCGGTCCCTTCGATTTCGACGTTCTGCTGACTTGGCAATTTCCCCGACTCGATCCATTTCAAGGTCTGGCTCGGCGCCATGTTGAGATAGGCCTTGAGGAGCGATTCGTCCTGGGCCGGCGTGATGCCTTCCGTGCGGAGATAACAGGGACCGTTGCCGTCTAGCGTTTCCCGGACCGTGCCGTACAGGCGCTGGGACGTGGTCAGGCCGTATTTCTGTTCATATACGTCACCGCGGGCGTTGACCTGCTTGGCCCCGACGCCCTGGGCGATAGTCCCTGTCGGCGCGATGGTATCCTTACAGCGCAGGGCGATGAAGCGCATTTCAAAGGTCGTCATTTCGGCCCCGGCCCGGATGCCCATGGCATAGCCGGCACCGGTGTTGAAAGGACAGTACCACATCTTGTGCCGGGAAAAACCGGGATTGTTGGGCCGGTAGAGGCCGGCTGCGCCGCCTGTGGCACAGAGGACGGCTTTGGCCCGGATTTCATAGGCCGTGCCCGTGCGCATATCGAAGCCCAGGGCGCCGGCAATGGTATTGTCGCGGACGATGTAGTCGGTAATATTCAGATGGTTGATGACCTGGACGCCATCGAGCTTCTTGACGGCGTCGGCCAGGATGGTCTTGATATTTTCGCCGTTGATCTTGATGTTGCGCGTGCCGCGGGCGACGTATTCTCCTTTTTCGTCCTTCAAGATGACCAGTCCCAGGTCTTCCAGCTTCCTGGTGACTTCGTTGAGGCCTTCGGACATGGTGAGGAGCAAGTCTTCCCGGACGATGCCGGCTGCGTCTTTCTTGGCGTAGTCGACGTAGAACTGCGGCGTATGGCCCTTGGTGATATAGGCGTTCAGGGCATTGACGCCGGCTGCCAGACAGCCGCTGCGGCGGATATCGGCCTTTTCGGCGATGACCACGGACGCATCAGACAGGCTGCGGAGGGTCAGGACGGCATAACAGCCGGCCGTCCCGCCGCCGATGATGAGGACATCCGTATGGATGATCTTCTCGCTGGTAATCTGCATAACATAGACTCCTTCGTTAAATATAGAAAACGTCGGCCGAGGTCATGGCGCTGTTTTCTTTTAAATACGTCTTGTCGCCGTCGAGGACGTACAAGCGGTAAATGAGGACCTGGACGGTCTCGCCGACAGACAGCGGCGGGTCGTCGAAGGAATATTCGCCGTGGATGGCCAGGCCCTTGATGCGGACGGTCACGTCGAGGTGGCTGCCGCGGAAGACGACAGCTTCGACCGTCCCTTCTTCAGCAGCGCTGATATACTGCTTCATCGTGCCGTGTTTGTAAATCTTGAGGAACTCTGGCCGGACGATGGCTTGTTTGCCTGCTCCGACTTGCAGGAATCCCGTGAGGATGTTGCAGTTGTCAATGACAACTGGAGTTCCGATAAATTGAGCCACAAAAGGCGTCCTGGGCTGGCGGTAAATATCCAGCGGCGTCCCGACCTGTTCGATATGGCCGTGGTTGGTGATGATGATTTCATCGGCCACTTCGACGGCTTCGTCCTGGTCGTGGGTGACGAAGATGCTGGTAATGCCGACGCGGTGGATCGTATCCTTGAGCCAGTTGCGCAGTTCCTGGCGGACCTTGGCGTCGATAGCGGCAAAAGGTTCATCCAGGAGCAGGACCTGGGGATTCGGCGCCAGGGCCCGGGCAAAGGCCACGCGCTGGCGCTGGCCGCCGGAGAGCTGGTTGGGATAGCGCTTTTCCATGCCCGACAGGCCGACGAGGTCGATCATCTCCAATACGCGCTGGCGTATCTCCTCTTTCGGCCGCTTCTGGATTTCCAGGCCAAAGGCGACGTTGTCGTAGACGGTCATATAG
>CABQJB010000137.1 GCA_902464195.1 uncultured Megasphaera sp. | reverse complement strand
AACGGTTGTTCTTGTCAAGATATTTTGAACAAACGTTTGATTTTTTTTATAAATTTCGGTATAATGAGGGTAGCTTATACTGGAATTGCTATAACTTTCCAAGACTGGAGTGGTATATATGATTAACAATGAAAAAATGCTGACGACCCGTCAGAAACAGATCTTAGAATACATCCGCACGTGCGTCCATAAATTCGGCTATCCCCCATCGGTGCGGGAAATCTGCAAGGAAGTCGGCCTGAGCTCGACGTCGACGGTCCACGGTTATCTCCACCGCCTGGAAGATCTGGGCTATATCCGCCGCGACCCGGCCAAGAACCGGACCATCGAACTCCTCGACGAAGGCTCGTGGCGGTCCAAGAAGATCGTCCCCCTGCCCCTGGTCGGGCAGGTTCGGGCCGGCGCCCCTATCTTTGCCGAAGAATGCGTGGAAGACGTCTACCCCTTCCCGGCCGACTTCATCGGCAATGACGACTGCTTCATGCTCGTCGTCCAGGGGGACAGCATGAAGAACGCCGGTATCCTCGAAGGCGACCAGCTCATCGTCCGCCGCCAGGAAACGGCAGAAAACGGCGAAATCGTCGTCGCCCTCATCGGCGAAGAAGCGACGGTCAAGCGCTACTTCCACGAAGCCGACACGATCCGCCTGCAGCCGGAAAATGACGAATACGAACCGATTTATACCCGGGATTGCCAAATCTTAGGCAAAGTCATCGGCCTCTACCGTCGGTATTAAGGGAGGTCTTCTCATGTCTGATTTTTCGATTGTCCTGCCCGATGACCTGCCCCTATTTTCCGGCATCAGTCAGGAAAAAAGGAAGGCTATGCTCGCCTGCCTGGGCGCACGGGTCCGGACGGCCCGCAAAGGGGAATTCCTCGTCCTGGCCCAGGATGAAGTGAACTACATCGGCATCGTCCTCAGCGGCGAGGTCCATATGATCCACGAAGACCGCTGGGGCGACAAAGCCGTCCTGGCCATTATCCGCAGCGGCGGCCTCTTCGGTGAGACCTTCGTCTGCGGCACGATCCTGCAATCCATCGTAACCTTCCAGGCCGTCAGGAACACTCAGTTCCTGGTCCTCCCCTTCCAGAAGGTCCTGCACATCTGTACCAATGCCTGTCCCTTCCATCACCAGCTCATCGAGAACATGCTGCATCTCATGGCTGACAAGAATGCCCAGTTGCTGACCAAGCTAGAAGTCGTTTCCAAGAAGAAGCTGCGCAAGAAACTATTGACATACTTCTCATTCCAGTCTGAACAGGCCGGCAGCCAGACCTTCACCATCCCCATGACCCGGACCCAGCTGGCCGACTATCTCTGTGCCGACCGCACGGCTGTCGCCAGGGAACTGGCTCACATGAAAGACGAAGGCCTCATCGAAATAGACCAGCAGCGGGTGACGCTGTATTGAAAAAAGGCGCTGTCGCATGAAGACAGCGCCTTTTTGAGTATTAAGTTTGCAGTTTGTAGTTTTTAGTGAAGGTTTTTAAATTTAAAGCCCTCTTCTACAAACTACAAACTCCGTACTACAAACTATAAAGTAACCGGGACCTCGCATGATGGCAAAAACCATCGTGTGAGGTCCCTTTTCTGTAGGGGCTCGCACGTGGCGAGCCCGCTCCGGGATATGTCCTATCATCCCTGACGGGCGCCCTACATGGTCGCCCCTACAACTCACGGACTACTGACTACTCTAAAGAAAGAGCAACCTCTCAGTCAGCTTCGCTGACAGCTCTCCTATAAGGAGAGCCACGAGCACGAGCCACTAATCACTAGCCACGAGCCACTAATCTTTTTTGGCTGCGATGCCGTAGGGAATGGACAGGAAGAGGACGGCACCGACGATGTTGCCCAAGGTGACCATGAACAGGTTATAGAGGTAACCGCCGACGCTGACGGCCGTACCGGCGGGATTCAGCAGGCCCAGGGTCAGGACGGTCATATTGGCTACGCTGTGTTCAAAGCCACAGGTAAAGAAGGCGTAGAGGCACCAGAAGACCATGATCAGTTTGCCGCTGTCCGATTTGCAGCGGAAGCCGCACCAGACGGCCAGGCAGACCAGGACGTTACAGAGGATACCTCTGAGGAAGAGGACCAGCGGCGGCAGGCTCATCTTCATGGCAGCGGCATTGGCCAAAGCCTGGCCGACGCCGCCAGCCGTGCCGGCAGCGCCATAGAAGAGCAGGGACAGGACGATGGCGCCGAACCAGTTGCCCAGGTAGCAGACGACCCACAGGCGGATGACATCCGTCAGGGTGACCGTCTTCGACCGCCAGCCATTGTAGAGGACGAAGGCGTTACCCGTGAACAGTTCCGCCCCGGCGATGATGACCAGGCTCAGGGCGATGCCGAAGGACAGGCCCATGGCGATCTTAGTCATGGGAATGGCTCCCAAGGTCCCGCTGACCGTAAAGGACAGTAGGATGCCAAAGCCGATATAGGCCCCGGCTAAGGCTGACAACAGGAAGTATCCCAGGGGATTCTTCTTCAAAAGCCCTACTTTCGCAGCTGCCCCGGCAGCGGTCGCAGCGTATTCGTCGTTGTACATAGGCTCCTCCTTATTTCAGCGGCAACGGTTTCTGGAATACATCCAGATCGGCCGGATTTACGTCTTTGCCGACGTAGAACGGTTCCGATTTCAAGCCGACATAGCGGATACCGGACCAGTTGAGAGGACGGTAGATTTCGGCTTTCTTCGGCAGATGGACGTCCTGGAGGATGAATTTGATGAATTCTTCCGGACCCGTACGGTCTACCATGTAGCCGATATGTTCCTTGCCGGCAGGCGCCGTCGGATCGATGTATTTCTTGGCAAAAGCATAGACGTTGGAGATAATCTTCACGACGCTGTCTTCATCGGCCCATTTGATGAAATCGACGCCCATGCGCGGGTTCTTTTTGCCTGTACGGCCCAAAAGGGTGATACGGAAATACTGTTCCTTGCTACGCGTCCAGGCACGGTTCGGGCAGGCCCAGACACAGACGCCGCAGCCGATGCATTTTTCGACATTGCGGACAGGACGGAAATTCTTCATCTGCAAGGCTTCGACAGAGAGCTGTTTGCACTTGCGGACGCACATGCCGCAGCTGACGCAGCGGCTGGCATCGAACTGAGGTTCCGTCATGCCCATGACGCCGAAGTCATGCATGCGGATTTTGTCGCAGTCGTTGGGACAGCCTGTAAGGGCGACTTTGACGTGCAGGTCGTTCGGGAAAATAGCCTTTTCGATCCGTTTCGCCAGGGCCGTCGTATCGTAGTTGCCAAAGGGGCAGACGCGGTTGCCGACGCAGGCCATGACATTTCGGGTACCGGACGCTTCAAAGCCAGCGCCTCGTTCGCTCTGATTGATGTCGAGTTCATCGATGATCGGCTGGAGAGCCTTCTTTACTTCTTCAACTTTTTCAAAGGGAATCCCCATGATTTCAAAACCCTGGCGGATGGTCAGATGGATTTCGCCATTGCCGTACGTTTCGGCAATATGCTGGACCTGGCCCAGGACCTTGGCATTCAGGGAACCGCCGGGTACACGTACACGGGCTGAAGCCATATTACGATTTTTTGTCACCCGGAAAGCGTATTTCTTTAACTTACCGCAATTCATATCCATAATGTATCAGCCTCCTAGTCGATCAATGTACGAAGTTCGGTGTATTTGAATACCGGCCCGTCCTGGCAGACGTAGACTTTGCCAATACGGCAGTGGCCACATTTGCCGAGACCGCAGCACATTTTGCGCGATTCAGAGAGCCAGATTTTTTCTTCATCGAAACCGAGTTTAATCAATTCCTGGATGGAGAACTTGATCATCATCGGCGGACCGACGACGACGGCGATGGCGTTGTCGAAGTCCTTGAGGGGCAGTTCCGGGATATACTGGGTGACTAAGCCGACATGGCCGTCGTAATCCCCTTCTTCCGGAGCCTTGTCGACGGTGCAGATGAAATTCATGCCGTCTTCAATCCAGCGCTTGAGGTCTGCTTTGAAGAGGATGTCTGCCGGCGATTTGAAACCGGAGATGACAGTCAGGCTCTTGCATTCGTCCATGTGATCGGCGAAGTAGTCGATGACGCCGTGGACCGGGGACAAGCCAGAGCCGCCTGTGACCAGGACGATTTCCTTGCCTTTGAACATATTGACGTCGAAGCCGTTGCCATAAGGCCCGCGCATGAAGAAGTGGCCGCCGACGTAGTTTTCAAAGATTTCATCGGTCAGGCTGCCGACTTTACGGATGGTGAAATCCAGGGAATGGTCGGTAATGCCGCTGACGGAAATGGGCGCTTCACCGTATTTCGGGATAGAGATTTCAAAGAACTGGCCCGGTTTGACCGGATGTTCTTTGCCGCGGTCATAGGACATACGGAAGGTATATTCCACATCAGCATGTTTAATGACTTCTAAGATTTCCGAACGGAACGGTAAATATTCGTTATTCATTCTCTGTGACCTCCTTCATGCCTTCCGGCAGTTTGACATTGATGCAATGGCTGAGCGAAATGTATTCCGGACAGATGGCATCGCAGCGGCCGCAGCCTACGCACATCTGGAAACCGGAACGCTGTTTGAATTCCAGCGTCTTATGGAGCACTTTGAAGCGCATCCGTTCGCCCGCCTTCTTGCGGAAGCAAAGGCCACCGGCAACCAGGGTATAGTCGTCGAACATACAGGACGTCTGTACGCGGCGGCGTTCACCGGCTTTATGGTCTTCCGTGAAGAACACATCCTGCATGGACCAGCAGGTACAGGTCGGACAGGCCAGGGTGCAGCGGCCGCATTTGATGCAGCGCTTGTCGTATTCATCCCATACGTGGGATTTGGCGATAGCCGACGAGAGGTTTTCCGGAATGTGTACCTGGAGCTTGTTTTCCGTCACATGGTCCGGGACGACGTCGACTTCCGGTGCCTTGGCTTCGCTGACAGCTTTTCCAAGGACGTCATCTTTGACATCGAGGAAATACTGGCCGTCTTTGACGTTCAAGGCGACATCGTAGTTATCGCTGGTATTGGTGCCCATGGAAACGCAGAAGCAGTTGTCGAATTCCTGGCTGCAGCCCATGAGGACGAATTTGACGCGGTCGCGGACGCGTTTGTAATAATAGTCTTCCGGACCGTTCTGGAGGTACATGTAGTCGAAGCGCTTGATGGCGTGCAAGTCGCAGCTGCGCAGCAAAATGATGGCACCCTTTTCCGGGGCTTCGGCTTCGGTGACGGTATTTTCATTGAAATAGAACAACGTCTGGCAAACGGGCAATAAAACGTCTTTTGCCGAGTAGTCGGACCGTTTATCCCAAACGATTTCTTCCGGCTTAGTGATCTTGCCATAGCGTACGATATCCTGCATCGAAGAACGTCCCGTGCCGGCAAACAGTTTCGGAGCGTAAATGTCATACGTATCCGACCATTTGGCAAAGACCGTGCCCAATGCATCTGCATTTAATTGACAGCCCATGCTGTTACCCTCTTTCCAAAAAATATAAATGAGAAATATGATTGATAAACAAATACTTTTTTCACATAGACTGTGGCGACTCATCAAGCCGCCCCGTTAGCCTTATGATAGCAAGAGAAACAAAAAAAAACTGTTGCCGTAGCAACAGTTTTTTCTAAACTTTTTTAAATGTTATGCTTT
>CABQJB010000136.1 GCA_902464195.1 uncultured Megasphaera sp. | reverse complement strand
AAGCCGCGGATGACATTCGATTGCGTCAAGTACATCTGGGATTCACCTCCTCTGTCATCTACCATTATACCCTAGCCGAGGTGAAAAGGCTAAGACAGAAAAGACATAGGGTGGATTTCGCAGGCATCGAACCTGCGAAATCCATCGCCATTCATCCCCTACCTAAGAGGAAGGAGTCTTCTGGCGAAACTGGGATAAAAGCCACATTTCCAAGCCTGCTGAATCGGTGCATCGTATTCATCCACCAAGAGGATGACTTTTTTCCCATAATAGCCGTGCAGCATCTGCAGCAATAAAGCCAGCGAACCAGCCATTTCCCCGGCTCCGGCCTGTCCCCGTTTCAAGTCGAGGAATCGCGTGCGTACGTCGGGATCGAACCGGTCCGACTCTCCTAAATAGGCATGTGCCGTATACCAGTTGCGGATTAAGGTCCGAAAAGAATCAAACATGGCATCCCAGGTCAGGTTCTTCAAATCTTTCAAAGAAAGAAAGACAACCGGATATCGGCCCCGGTGCTCCATATATTCAGGACCTGCCTGTTCAATGGCCAGCCCTTCAAAAAGATGGCGGCTCTGTGTTTCTTTTTCGATAGAAAAGAACCAGTCTGCCATGCTCAGCGTCAAGGTCTTGCCAAAACGCCGCGGCCGTGTCAGCAGCGTGACTTTACTATGACCATCAATCAACTTCCGGATGAAAGCCGTTTTATCGACAAAGTAATAGTGACCCCGGCGTAATTCCCCAAAGTTGTCGATGCCAATCGGCATTTCCCAATGCATATATTCACCTTCTTTTGACGGCACAAAAATTAATTCTCTTCTATTATACCATAGCATGGATAGCACCATCGAGTACCTGTAAGGGCGTCAGGAAGACGGGGAACTGGAGACCGTCAAAGAGGCAGCGGCTGCCCAGGAAGCCGGCCGGCTGATAGGGAAAGAGGGCCGTGTCGTACATGGCTCCCAGGGCAGAGACGATTTTGACGATGACCAGGCGCGCCGCTCCGGGTCGGCTCTGCCAGGTCAAAACCTGATGGCAGTCCGGGGTGTCGTTCGTCGCAGCTACGGCCTGGCGGACGGCCTGGACGACGGTATCGGCGGCGGCATGAGCGGCACGGATGCCGCGGACCGTGTCGGCTTCGCCGGGAGCCAGAGTCACGTCGATATGGAGGAGGATATCTTCCTTCCCGGGCGTCCCGGCCTGTCCGAAGACGACGCGTTCATCCAGGAAGCCTTCGGAGGAACCGATGTTGTGCGGCTGGCTTCCCTGGCTGTCGGCGGCTGTCATCCAGACAGCAAGGCCGTCGAGGATGCGCGTCTGACCCTGTCCCAACGGGCCGGCTATCTTGACGGCGACGGGAAGGCAGTCGACGTTGCTGTTGACCCATACATGGTGCTGGAACGGCGTCAAAATCCGAATCGTGACCGCTTCGATATAAGGGGATAGGGCACGGGCCCGGTCGGCCAAGGCTGCATCGACCGTCAGCTGATGATGAGAAAATGCCGTCTGCCCGGCCAGCGACGCCAGTGCAACGTGATAGCCGGCCTGCCCGACCTGAGCCATAGGAGCGGACGGGCCAGACAGGCTGAATCGGTGCGCCCCGCCCTGTTTCGCAATCTGCCGGAGCAGTATCTTCACGGCTTTCAAGGCGTCGAGGTCATCGAGGTTGTTGTCGCCGACGATACACGATTCGTAGCCGGACGCGTGTTTATTGAAATCGATGAGGGTCCCGACATAGGGATTGGTACAGACCAGCCGCCCCTGGAGGCCGATATAGCTCAATCCCACGGCCGGGATGCCCCGGCGCCCCAGTGCTTCGATGACACTGGTGAGATCGATGTGGTGGTTCCCCCAGCCATCGGTGATGACCAGCGCCCCATCGGCGCCCAAGGCCGCGGCCAGTTCCCCTGTCCGTTCCGCCGTGAACCGCTTGTCTTCATAGCGTTCGGAAACGCCGTTCACAAGGACGCCGGCACAATCGGCCCCCTTTTCTCCTAAGACGCAGCGCGTAACGGGACAGTTCATGTGAAATTTCGTCGTCATTTTCGTACTCGGTCCCAATCCCATAATCCATTCCCCCTTCGCAAAAAAAAGACTTCGCATACCTGGAATAGCCCCGATGCGAAGTCCTCTTTTATTATATCACAATTACCATTACATTTCTTCTTTCAGAGATACCGAAAGCGCAGGGTCTTCTGCCTTATCTGGTAAAGACGGCCTGTCCTGTCTCCGGCTCAGACAGAGGTAGAAGCCGGCACAAACTGCCGCCAGGCCGGCCATGGCCAGATACATGCCGCTATAGCCGGCGAAGGGTACTGAAAAGCCCAGCAGGAATGGCCCGATACCCGTTCCTGCATCGATGCAGAAATAGAAGGTCGAATTGACATAGCTCAAGCGATGAGCCGGTGAACGCTTGACGGCAATCGCCAGCCCGCTGGACTGAATAACGCCGACGCCAAAGCCCAGGAAAGCGGAGGACAACAGGAGCAGGATGCCATTTCCGGCACACCCCAGCAGAATCATCCCGACGATAAAAGACAAGAATGCCGGTATCATGACACAGCGTTCGCCATGGCTGTCAAAGAATTTCCCTGTAAAGGGGCGCGTAATCAGAATAGCCATCGAATAGACAACGAAAAAGAAGGAAGCCGCATCCTGGAGATCCAAGGTTTCCGCATACGGTGTCAGGAAAGAAATAATACTAGAATAACAAAAATAAATACCGGCACAAACCAAGCTGATAGGCAAAGCCTTGGCTTCAAACAAGGAAAAGACAGCCGATTTCTGTCCGCCCTTGGGCCGCGGAACAGACGAGCCAGCTTCTTCCTGGGCTGCCGCAGGCAGTCCCAGGGACGCCACCAGACCTAAAGATGCCGCAAAGATACAAGCTATAAAGATAGCGACATAACTGCCATGATGCAGCAGGAAAATCCCTAAAAACGGCCCAATCGCTGCCCCAACAGTGACACTGAGCATAAAATAACCGATGCCTTCGCCTTTCTTCCCCTTTGGTATCGCCCCTGTCACGACGGTGCTTATGGCCGTAGAAGCCAGGCCATAAGAGAGCCCATGGCCCAGCCGTATCAAAAAGAGGACGGGGAGATTCACAGCCCCCAAATACGCACAAGAGGTGATGATTTCCAGTACGATGGCCGCAATCATCAATTTTTTAGGTCCTAAGGCATCCATGAAACGGGGTGCCATAAACCGGGCCAGCAAGGCGCCGATGACAAAAAGGCTGGCAGACAATCCGGCCAGGCTGCTGGATGCCCGATAGGCTTCTGCCGCATATTTAGTCATAATAATCATGAGCAGGTAATAGTTGAGTACGAGCAGGAAATTAACCAGCGTCCCAAAAACAAAAGGCTTCGTCCACAATGATTTTTCCATAACAATCCCCCTCTGACTGTCTCTTGATGGAGGCAGCCTATTGCAAATAATATGAATAACGGCTATGATTATAACATCTGCTTTTAATAATTTCTAATACATATTCTTATATATATTCATAGTTTTAAAGGAATATAGAAAGAGGGATATATCATGGAACTGCTCCAGCTAAAATACTTTTTAAAAACAGCCCAGGCCGGCAGCATCACCCAGGCCGCCAAAGAGCTCCGTATCGCCCAGCCTTCGCTCAGCAAGACTATACACCGGTTGGAAGAGCAGGTCGGGGTCCGCCTGTTCGACCGCCGGGGCAAGCATATCTACATCAACGAAGCGGGATGGAAATTTTATCAGCGTGTCAAAACCATCCTCCACGAGTTAGACAATGCCGTCCAGGAAGCCCGTGATACGACGGGCGAAGTGGATAAACACCTCGTACTGGGTACGGCAACGGCCAAACTCCTGCCGGAAACCATCCGTGACTACTTGGTAAAGTATCCTGACGTACACTTCCGCCTGCTGCAAGTATTGAATCATCAACAGCTTTGGAAAAAATTACAAAATGGCGATATTGATCTCTGTATTTCCTCCCTGGAACCGAAAGGAACCACGTTCCGCTCATTTCCTTTGATGACAGAAAAAATCTATCTCGTCGTTTCCCGGCGCCATCCCCTGGCAGGCCGCAAGGCCATATCCCTGGAAGAGGTCACAGACCAGCCCCTCATCCACTATACGGCAGAATGCGGCCTGCGGGATATCGTGGAAGAAGGCTATCACCGCATCGATTGTACGCCACAATTCACCTGTGAATGTATGACGCCGGAAATCACCTGCAGCCTCATCGAAGCCGGCATCGGCATCGGATTCCTGCCAGCCAGCCTGGCACACGCCGATTATGCCCGGAAGTTGTCCTGGATAGCCGTCAGCGTTCCCGTGATGGAGCGCACAATCTGGCTCTCCTACAATCCGGCCCATTATCTCTCCCAGGCAGCCATACAGTTCAAGGATTTCATCATAGAACATTTTACACCGTCTGGACGTCAAGTCACATGCCAAGCAGAAAATCCCTGAAGCATCGGGCTTCCTGGGTCATATAGCGGCCGTGGATCCAGGCCAGCCAGATTGTCCGCTGGCACGGCGGATTTAACGGGTGCATCTTCAAAGACGCCGAATAACGCGAAGTAATCCATGATTCAGGAACGATGGCGATACCGAAGCCGGCTTCGACCATTTCTATGACCTGACCATCCGCTCGGACCTGTTCGGCATCGCTGCCACGGCGGATATGCTGACGCAAACAGCCCGCCGCATCCTGGCACGAACAACCGCGGACAAATAACGTAAAATTTTATCCCCCCTATGGGCTTATATCGGCCTCTTTTCTTTAGTAAAATAGTAGTTGTGAAATGCTAAAAGAAAAGAGGTCTATTCATGCATATACCTGAAAATTATCTGAGTCCTTCGACGTGCGGTGTCCTCGGCGCCGTCATGGTCCCCATCTGGCTGCTCTCTATCCGCAAGGTCCGGGAAACGGTGCCCCGTGAAAAGCTGCCCCTCCTGGGCATTGCCGCGGCCTTTTCCTTCCTGGCCATGATGTTCAACATCCCCCTGCCCGGCGGTACGACGGGACACGCCGTGGGCGGTACGCTCATCGCCATCCTCTTCGGACCGTATGCAGCCTGTCTGGCCGTCAGCGTGGCCCTGCTCATCCAGGCCCTGTTCTTTGGCGACGGCGGCATCCTGGCCTTCGGCGCCAACTGCTTCAATATGGCCTTCGTCCTGCCCTTTACGGGATATTTCATCTACCACGGCCTGAAAAAGGTCATCTCATCGGAAACGATTGCCGCCGGTATCGGCGCCTATGTCGGCATCAACGCGGCGGCCTTCTGCGCCGCCGTTGAATTCGGCATCCAGCCCCTGCTCTTTACGGACGCTGCCGGCCAGGCCCTGTACTGCCCGTATCCGTTATGGATTTCCATTCCGGCCATGATGATCGGCCACCTGACCTTGTTCGGCCTGGCTGAAGTCGTCTTCACGACAGGCGTCTTGGCCTATCTGCGCAAGACATCGCCGGACCTCTTCCACACGGTACAGGCCCCGTCATCGAGCAAGTCCCTCTTCGGCCTCCTGGCCGCCCTCATCGCCGCCACGCCCCTCGGCTTACTGGCTGCCGGCACGGCCTGGGGTGAATGGGATGCGGAAGAGCTGGCCGATACGGATTTCTTCGGTTCCGCCCTGGGCTATACGCCAT
>CABQJB010000135.1 GCA_902464195.1 uncultured Megasphaera sp. | reverse complement strand
ATGTTAAGAAGAATGAAGCCGGTCTCTTGGCCTTTGCCAAAGCCCAGCAGTGGCCGCTGCGCTTCTTTACAGCCGACGAACTCAATGCCGTACCCGGCGACTTTACGGCCTCCGATTTTGTCAAACAGACCGTCGGCACGGACAACGTCTGTGAACGGGCCGCCGTCCTGGCCAGCCATCAAGGGACCCTCATCGTCACCAAACAGAGCCGCCGCGGCATTACCGTAGCCTTAGCCTGTGAACGCTACCAGGTCCGGTTTGAATGTTGAAAGGAGAAATGTTATGAAACATCGTATTTATGTCGTCGGCATCGGGCCGGGATCCTTGCAGGGCATGACCTTGCAGGCACGGGAAATCCTTGATGGCTGCGACTGCATCGTCGGTTACGACACCTATATCAACTTGATACGTCATTATTTTCCTGATAAAGAATTCGTCACGACGGGCATGACCAAAGAAGTCGAACGCTGCCGCATGGTCCGGGACCGGGCCCTGCAGGGGCAGACTGTGGCCATCGTGTCCAGCGGCGATGCCGGGATTTACGGCATGGCCGGCATCATGCACGAAGTCGCTGCCGATGACGACATCGACATCGTCGTCATTCCCGGCGTGACTGCTGCCAGCGCCGGTGCGGCCCTGCTCGGGGCACCGCTGGTCGCCGATACGTGCCTCATTTCCCTCAGCGATTTGCTGACGCCGTGGGAAAAAATCGCCAACCGTCTCGACTGTGCCGCTGCCGGTGATTTTGTCATCTGTCTGTACAATCCGGCCAGCAAGAAGCGGGCAGACTACCTGGAAAAGGCCTGCGACATCATCTTGCGCCATCAGCCAGCCGATACGCCGGCCGGCATCGTCCGCAACATCGGCCGCGAAGGGCAGGAAGTGACGGTCCTGACCCTGGGCGAACTGCGTAAGATGCGCCTGGATATGTTCTGCACGGTCTTCATCGGCAACAGCCAGACCAAGAACATCCATGGCAAACTGGTCACACCGCGGGGATACCATTTATGAGGAGCCCTGTCTGGATCGCCGGCGGCACGACAGAAGGGCGGAAACTGGCCCATTATGCTGACTGCTGTCATATCCGGGCTTACGTGTCCGTCGCCACCGATTACGGCGCTTCCCTGGTGCCGGAAAGCCCTTTCGTGACCGTCGTGACTGGCCGCATGGACGAAGGGGAGATGGAAGCCTTTCTCCGGGAACAAGCCATCGCTCAGGTCATCGACGCGACCCATCCCTATGCGACGGCTGTGACGGACAACATCCGTCAGGCCTGTGCTGCCGTCGGCGTCCCGTACCGCCGCATCCAGCGCCGGCGCGGCCGCTATGAGGGCCAGGCCGGCTGCATCGCCGTCCATTCCGTCGGCGAAGCTGTCGAAGTTCTGAGCCACACGACAGGCCCCATCTTTTTGACGACAGGCAGTAAAGACCTGGATTCCTTTGCCCAGATTCCCGATTACACCCAGCGCATCTATGCCCGCATCCTGCCCGTCCGGCCGTCGTTGGGCCGGGCCCTGGATTTAGGTTACCTGCCGGCCCATGTAATCTGTATGCAAGGCCCCTTCACGACGGAACTCAATGCGGCCATGTTCCGCCAGACCGGCGCCCGCTATGTCGTCACTAAGAACTCCGGCCGCACCGGCGGTTTCCAGGAAAAATTAGAAGCTGCCAGACAAACAGGCGCCACTGTTATCGTCATCGAACGGAGTTGAGAGACGCAGGTCGCAGGTAGCCGGTCGCAGTTCGCGAAAAACAGCCCCGTTCGGGGGATTTTTACGAGCGAGGGTTACTCGAAGTGATGTTGGCCGTTTGAAACTGTTGCCGCGCCGCGGCATCTGAGTCCGAGCGGCCTGCGGTTGCGACCTGCGGGCGTCCACGAGGGCGCCCCTGCACCCATGAAAGGAGACATACCATGCACGTATATATTATCGGCACGGGACCCGGCAATCCGGCCTTGTTGACGGGGCAGGCGAAAGCGGCCATAGAGGCTTCGCCCATCCTCGTCGGCGACAAGCGGATGTTGGCGCCTTTTGCGGCTTCCGGGAAGCGCCTGGTCGCGACGTACCGGCGCGACGATATTTGCCGTCTTGCCGCTTCTTTGTCTGCCGAGGAAGGGCCCATGGCCGTCCTCGTGTCCGGCGACGTCGGCTTTTGCAGCCTGGCCGCCTTGCTCACGGACATCCCAGGCTGCACGGTAACCCGCATAGCCGGCATCAGCAGCCTTGTCTACTTTGCGGCTGCTTTGCAGACGACATGGAACGACGCCTTTATCGTCAGCCGTCATGGCCGCCGGGAATCCCTCGTCGCCGCCGTCTGCCAGCACCGTAAAGTCTTTGTCTTGACAGGCGGGGCCGACTCGCCGGCGGCCTTGTGCCGGGAACTCTGCCAGGCCGGCCTGGATACGGTGTCCGTAGCCATTGGCTGCGATTTATCTTATGATCATGAAACTATCCTCCGTGGGACGGCTGCCGATTTCACCGACCGTCCGGACGATGCCCTGGCCGTCATGATGATAGAAAACGAAAAAGCCCGGTCCTGGGCGCGGCCCGTCCACGGCCTGCCCGACGAAACTTTCCTGCGCGGTAAAGCGCCCATGACCAAGCAGGAAATCCGCAGTGTCGCCCTGTCCAAACTGGCTCCGGAAGCGGACGCCATTGTCTGTGACATTGGGGCCGGGACCGGCTCGTGTACGGTCGAACTGGCCTTGCAGGCTCCTTTTGGCCATGTCTATGCCTTTGAAATCAATGAGGACGCTCTGGCCGTATTGCAGCAGAATATCCGCCATTTCAGCCTGCTCAACGTTACCGTCGTCGCCGGCGATGCCAGCCAGACTTTGAAGGCCCTAGACATCGCACCGGACTATGCCTTCATTGGCGGGACCAAAGGCAATCTGGCGGCTATCCTCAATGACCTGTACGACAAGAATAAAGCCTGCCGCATCGTCATCACAGCCATTACCTTGGAAACCCTGGCTGCCGTCACGGCGTATTATGCCGCTCATGGCGAATACCAGCTGGACATCACCCAGGTCAGCACGGCCCGCAGTAAACAAGTCGGCCAGCATCACCTCATGATGGCCCAGAACCCAGTCTATATCATGACAGCCGTCCGTCGGGACGCAGGGAAGGCTTAGATCCCGACAGGGGTTTACGTAGGGGCCGACCTAAAGCCTTTTTGGCCCGTCAGGTGCCGACCAACGGGAGGTGCAAGACGGTTGCCAAAACGGACAGCGGTGGCTGGCGGCTCGCTGCGAACAGTTGGCTATACCCCTGAACGACCAATATGGGCATGGTTTTCGCGGCCTGCGGCCTGCGACCCGCGGCCTGCGGCCTGCGACCCGCGGCCTGCGACCTGCGACCTGCGGCCTGCGGGCCGCCTTATCAGGCGGCCCCTACATTCACGAAAGGAGATTCTCATGCTCTCATCTATACAAGGAACGCCGGTTCCACGCTTGTTGCTGGCCGCCCCTTGCAGTGGCAGCGGCAAGACGACGGTGGTCTGCGCTTTGCTGCAGGCCCTCAAAGACCGCGGCCTGTCGCCGGCCGCTTTTAAGAGCGGTCCCGATTATATTGACCCCATGTTCCACCGCCAGATCCTGGATACGCCGTCGTATAATCTGGACCTCTTTCTCTTCGGCCGCCATGAGCAGGGGGCCGCAGCCGCCCGGGATACACTGCTGCGCCATGGCGCTGAAGCCGATATAGCCATATTGGAAGGGGCCATGGGTTATTATGACGGCGTCGGCACGGATTCGGAGGCCAGCGCCTATGACTTGGCTGTAGCGACAGACACGCCGGTCGTACTCGTCGTCGACGGCCGCGGTGCCGGCTTGTCGCTGGCTGCCGTGCTAAAAGGGCTGGCTGATTTCCGGGCTGACAGCCACGTCGCCGGCTTCATCGTCAACCGCATCAAGCCCATGGTCTATGAGCATTTCAAAGCGTCTTGGGAGAAGGCATCGGGCCTGAAGGCCTTGGGATGCTTCCCAGACATGCCGGACTGTACCTTTTCCAGCCGTCATCTGGGCCTGGTCACGGCCGGTGAAATTGCCAACCTTCAGGAAAAAATGGCTGCCTTGGCCGCCCAGGCCGAAAGGACCGTCGCCATCGACGAACTCCTGGCCTGTGCCCGTCAGGCAGCTCCCTTGCCGGGCCCAGGCCAAAGCTTGGCACCATCGGTAGCGGAACGGGCCGTCATTGCCGTCGCCAAAGATGAAGCCTTCTGTTTCTATTATGAAGACAGCCTCCAGATTTTGCAGCAGGCCGGCGCGGATTTGGCCTTTTTCAGCCCCCTCCACGACAGCGCATTGCCGCCTTGCGACGGCGTCTATCTCGGCGGCGGCTATCCCGAACTGTACGCTCAGGCCTTGAGCCGGAACGCGTCGATGCGCGCATCCCTCCGCCGTGCCTTGGATGCCCGGCTGCCGTGCATCGCCGAATGTGGGGGATTCATGTATCTCCATCAGGCCTTTCGCGACAGCCAGGACCGCCTGTGGCCCTGGGTCGGCGCCGTACCTGGCGAAACCTTCATGACCTCGTCCCTGAAGCGTTTCGGTTACGTCACCCTTAGGGCTGAAAAAGATAATTTGCTCTGCCACGCTGGCGACACTGTGACGGCTCACGAATTCCACTATTCGGACAGTACGGACAGCGGTCATGATTTTACGGCTTATAAGGCCGGGAGCCAGCGCCATTGGCCCTGCATCATGGCGGACGACCACTTCGTTGGCGGCTATCCCCATATCCATTTCCTGGGGAAACGGGACTGGGCCGCCCGCTTCGTCGCAGCCTGCATCCATCGAAAGGAAGGAACTCATGAAAATTGAACACATTTTACCAGCCGATATCGAACGGCGCAGTATGGAAATCATTGAAGACGAATTAGGCGACATCATCCTGCCGCCGGATGAAAAAGACATTATCAAGCGCGTCGTCCACACCAGTGCTGATTTTGACTATGTCCGCAACCTGCGCTTCAGCCCCGGCGCCGTCGACCGGGCCCTGGCGGCCCTAAAAGATGGCTGTACCATCGTGACCGACACCAACATGGCCTGCATGGGTATCAGCCAGCCGGGCCTTAAGAAACTGGGCTGCCGCAAAGTCTGCTTCATGGCCGATGAAGACGTGGCCGCCGCTGCCAAAGCGCAGGGGACAACGCGGGCCCAGGCCTCCATGGATAAAGCCGCAGCCCTGGAAGGGCCGGTCATCGTCGCCGTCGGCAATGCCCCGACAGCCCTCCTGCGCCTGCGGGAACTTATCGATGCCGGGAAGATGCGGCCGGCCCTGATCATCGGCGTCCCTGTCGGATTCGTCAACGTCGTCTATGCCAAAGAAGTCATCATGGAAGCCGGCGTCCCCTACATCGTCGCCAAAGGCCGGAAAGGGGGCAGCACCATCGCCGCCGCCATCTGCAACGCTCTTATCTACCGCCTGACGAGAGGATAGGTGGGACGCCCAAAGGGCGTCCCGCATGCCGCCGGTCGCAGTTCGCAGGTCGCTTGGATTCAGATGCGGCGTTCCGCCGCGACAGACTCAAACTGACAACGATGCTTCGGGAAGTCCTCAGCACGTAGCGGGCCGCCCGCCGCTGTCATCCGTTTGAGTAATCGTCCTGCATCGATAGGGCAGAAAGGCTCTGGGACGGCCCCTACGATATCGCATACAGGCGAT
>CABQJB010000134.1 GCA_902464195.1 uncultured Megasphaera sp. | reverse complement strand
TTTTGCCCAAGGCGGCGTCACCTTAGCTGCCAGACTCGGCTGCCAGGCTCTGGCCTGCGGCGTCGAAACGGGTACAGCTGCGGCCTTTCTCTCCCTGGCCCGCCAGGCCGATGAGTTGGAAACCGGCCCGGAGACAGTCAAAAAAAGCTCGGCCGGACAGCAGCTGACCGACGCCCTCATGGCAGCGGCTCCTGACGAAGCCCAACTCCTGCAGCAGCCCAATGCCCTGCTGGCCTTTGAATATGCCCGGGCCATCTTGAAACAGGAACGGCCTATGGCCTTCCTTCCCCTGCCCCGCCAGGGCCGTCACAACGATACCGGCCTCGGTGCCGCCTTTGCCAGCGCCACGGCCCTGCGACAGGCCATGACCGCCCATCCATGCGATGCAAGCTCATATATATCTTATATATCAAAAACGATCCGCCCGTCCCTGCAAGGACAACTGGCCCAGGGTGCCTTTACCGACTACGGCCGCTACGGCGATTTCGTCGCCAGCCAGAACCGCCTGCTGACGCCGGACCAACTGCGCAGTCTGCCAGCCTTTACGGAAGGATTGGAAAACCGCTGGCACCGCTCCTTCATGGAAAGCGGCAGTTACGACCAGGCCCTCAGGACCATCAAGACACGGCGCTATGCCTACAGCCGCCTCTGCCGCATGGGAGCCTATACCCTCTTGCAGCCCTCACGGGAGCTCATGGACCAATCCTATGAGGCAGAGCCGCAATATGCCCGCCTTCTGGCCCTCAACAGACGCGGCGCGGCCTTCCTGAAAGGAGCCAAGGACCATATTCCGATTGTCACCAAAGTACGTTCCGACATCCCCGGCCTCTCTCCCCTGGGACAGGAACAGCTGAAACTGGACCTCAAGGCCAGCGACATCCAGTCCTTTTGTTTTTCTAAAGAGAACCAGCGAAAAGGCCATCAAGATTATTATCATTCACCATTTTTTCTAGTTATTCAGAAATAATATCTGATATATGCTTAAAAAGCCAAAACATTTTCCCATGTTTACAATTGTTTTACAGCCTAAAATCTGTTATGATATGTATTGTATTTTTAAAATTATAAGGAGGTTTTCCGTGTGTCTTTAAATCTTAATATTTATCAGACCTTGGCTGCGGCCATCGTCGTCTACTACGTCGGCGTCTTCCTGCGCGTCAAGATCAGCGTCCTTCGTAAGTACTGTATCCCGGCGCCCGTCGTCGGCGGTATCTTATTTGCTATCATCAATTGCATCTTATATACGCAGGGCATCTGGAAATACGAACAGGATACGATCATGCAGAACATCTGCATGATGCTCTTCTTCACCAGCGTCGGCTATACGGCCAGCATCAGCCTTATCAAGCGCGGTGGCGTCATGGTCATAAAAATGGCCATTGTCACGACGATCCTGATCATCTGCCAGAACATTATCGGCTCCGGCCTGGCCATGGCTTTTGACCTGAGCCCGCTCCTGGGCCTGGCAACGGGGTCCATCCCCATGGTCGGCGGCCACGGTACGGCAGCCGCTTTCGGTCCGCTCCTGGAAAGCATCGGCCTCGACGGTGGTGCAACCATTGCCGTCGCAGCCGCTACGTTCGGCCTCGTCGCCGGCGGTGTCATCGGCGGCCCGATTGGCGAAGAACTGGTCCACAAATTCCACCTCGTCAGCTCGGCCGAATCGGAACGCTTCGACCCGTCTTTCAATGCCGGCACCGTTTCGACGCTCAAAGCCGTCGCCGGCAATAAAGAACGCGCCGAAAACGCCATTAAGATTGAAAATAAAATCGGCCAGACCATCGACAACTACCGCTTCATGAACGCCATGGCCCACCTCTTCCTGGCCATGGGTCTGGGCACCCTGGTCAGCGGCTTCTTCAGCAGCATCGGCCTGGTCTTCCCGGGCTATATCGGCTCCATGATCGTCGCGGCCGTCATCCGCAACATTGCCGACTTCACACACGCCTATAAAATCTATCAGCGTGAAAGCGAAGTCCTGGGCAACCTGAGCCTGACCGTCTTTTTGACCTGTGTCCTCATGAGCCTCAAGCTCTGGCAGCTCGCCGACCTGGCTATCCCCCTGGTCGTCATGCTCCTCAGCCAGGCCCTGTTCATGGCCATCTTCGCTTACTTCATTGTCTTCCGCGCCATGGGCAAGGACTACGAAGCAGCCGTCATGACCAGCGGCGTCTGCGGCTTCGGCCTGGGCGCCACGCCGAACGCCATCGCCAACATGACGGCCATGACCGAACTCTTTGGCCCGGCACCGACGGCCTTCTTCGTCATCCCCCTCATCGGCTCGCTCATCATCGACCCGGTCAACGCTTCGATCATCACCATCTTCATCAACATATTCCACTAGGGGCTAGCAGTTAGCAGCTAGGGGTTCGTGGCTAGGGGCTAGTGGCTCGTGGTTAGGGGTTAGGGGTTAGCAGCTCGTGGCTCGCGGCTCGTGGTTCGTGGTTCGTGGCTCGCAGTTAGCCGCAGTCCCATGGACCGCTTTCGTAGGGGCCGTCCTGAAAGGCGGCCCGCATCTTGTGGTTCGTGGCTCGTGATTAGCCGCGGTCCCAGGGACCGCTTGCGTAGGGGCCGTCCCAAAGGGCGGCCCGGCTCTCCTGCTAGGAGAGCTGTCAGCGCAGCTGACTGAGAGGTTAATCGGCGACCTACGGCACCAGCTTATGGAATTTCCACAAACGGGCCGCCCATCCTCTGCCGTCCTGCGCCTCCCGTTGGTCGGCACCTGACGGGCTGGAAAGGCTTGGACCGCCCCTACGGCACTATCTTGCGGAATTCCCACAAACGGGCCGCCCTTTGGGACGGCCCCTACGGCAAAAGGTCCTGTCGTCTAACGACAGGACCTTTTGCTGGAGGAACGTCCCTTCCGGTCACACACCGGGAGGGGCTTTTCTGTATGGAATTTTATTTCGCCATCAGGCTGGCTACTTTATTGGCAAAGGCGACAGGGTCGTCAGGCATGATGCCTTCCAAGAGCAATGCCTGATCGTAGAGCAGGTTGCAGTAGTCCTTGAAGGACTGGCTGTCTTTGCCCTGGTCGTGGACGGCCGTCAATTTGCTGAACAGTTCATGCTGCGGGTTGATTTCCAAGATACGGCGGGCCTTGAGCATGGGGTTGTTGGCTGCGGCGAAGGCCTGTTCCATGGCCAGCGACGGGCCGGCGGCGTCGGCGACGAGGCAGACGGCACCGCTCTTCAAGCGATTGGACAGGCGGACATCGGCGACTTTATCGCCCAGGAATTCTTTCATATCCTTCAAGAGGCCTTCATTATCTTTGGCCAGTTCTTCGTTCTTCTTCTTTTCTTCCTTGAAGGCGTCGTCTTCCAGGTCCAGGTCGCCGCGGCTGATGGAGTGGAAGCGGTGGCCTTCGTACTCGCCAATGGCTTCGACGGCGAATTCATCGACCGGGTCGGTCATGTAGAGGACTTCGATGCCGCGGTCGCGGAGCATTTCCATCTGCGGCAGGCCTTCGATGGCTTCTTTATCCTTGCCCGTTGCATAGTAGATCTTCTGCTGGCCGTCTTTCATGCGGTCGACGTATTCCTTGATGGTGCAGAGTTTGCCATCTTTCGACGACATGAAAAGCAGCAGGTCCTTCAATTTTTCGACGTTGTTTTCGCCGGTCATCATGCCGCTGTAAACGCCGATTTTCAGGGATTTGCCGTATTCAGCCCAGAATTTTTCGTATTTTTCACGGTCTTTTTCCAGGTTGCGCTTCAACGTCTTGAGGATGGTCTTTTCCAGGTTGCGGCCGATGAGGCTCAGTTCGCGGCTCTTCTGCAGCAGTTCACGGGAAATGTTCAACGACAGGTCCGGCGAATCGACGAGGCCTTTGACGAAGCGCAGGTAATCCGGCAGGAGGTCCTTGCATTTATCCATGATGAAGACGTGGCGCGAATAGAGCTGGATGCCCGGTTCATAGTCGGCATAGTAGAGGTTGAACGGAGCCTTGCCCGGGATGAAGAGCAGCGCCGTGTAATCGACGGCCCCTTCGACGCGGTTGTGGAAGATTTCCATTGGTTCTTCCCATTCGTAGAACTGATGCTGGAAGAATTCCTTATATTCTTCCGGTTTGATATCCGATTTATTGCGCGTCCACAAAGGCTGCATGGAGTTCAGCGTCCGCGTTTCCGTATGTTCTTCTTCCGGTGCGTCTTCGATGACCTTGCCGTCGGCGTCCTTCGGTTTTTCCTTGGTCGTGAAGTCCATGGTGATTGGGTAGCGGATATAGTCGGAATACTTCTTGACCAGGCTCTGGAGAGTCATCTTGTCGGTATAGTTTTCTTCACTGTCGTCGCCATAGAAGTCCTTGCCCAGGCTGAGGATGATCGTCGTGCCGTGTTTCGGTTTCTGACATTCTTCCAGGCTGTATTCGCCGTCGCCAGTGGATTCCCATTTATAAGCCTGTTCTTCGCCGGCCTTGCGGGTGACGACCGTGACTTTATCGGCGACCATGAAGGCCGAATAGAAACCGACACCGAACTGGCCGATGAGGTCCTTATCCGTGCTGTCGGCATCCTGGGATTCTTTCAATTTTTCCAGGAAGGCCTTGGTGCCGGATTGGGCGATAGTGCCGAGATTTTCCATCAAATCCTGTTTATTCATGCCCAGGCCGTTATCGGAGATGGTCAGCGTATGGGCATCGGCATCAGGCGTCAAATGGATTTCAAAGGCCGTATCGCCTTCGAGGAGATCGCCATTGGTCAGGGACTGGTAATGCAGCTTGTCGATGGCATCGGATGCATTGGAAATCAGTTCGCGCAGGAAGATTTCGTGGTTCGTATAAATAGAATGGACCATCAAGTCCAGTAATTGTTTCGTTTCAGCTTGAAATTCATGGGTTTCTTTCGCCATATTCAAACACTCCTTTGTACGATTCTGCCGTAGTGGCGGATACCTTCAGGTACCCTTACACCAATATCATACAGCAAAAAGTCAAATAGTCAAGTATTTTTTAAAAATTTGACCTTTATCGTGTATCCAGTATGCAATTTGAAATAGTGTACCAGATTGTATTATACTATATTTAGCACATTGGTATGATTAAAAGAGATAGATATTCACAGGTCGCTGTAGGGGCCGTCCTGTCAAGGCGGCCCGTTTGTGGGAATCCCATGATCTGCCACCGCCGGCCGCTGATTAACCTCTCAGTCAGCTGCGCTGACAGCTCTCCTAGCAGGAGAGCCGGGCCGCCCTTTGGGACGGCCCCTACGCAAGCGGTCTATGGGACCCGAACCACGAGCTACGAACCACGAGCCACGAATCTCAAAGGAGTGATAGATATGCAACAGACGTATGGTTTAGAACGCATGGGACTCATGAACCCAAAAGTAGTATACCGCAATATGTCGCCAGCCTGGCTGACGGAACAGGCCCTTTTGCATGGCGAAGGTGTCCTCAGCGATACGGGGGCCCTGGTCGTACGGACCGGCAAATATACCGGCCGGGCACCGGATGACAAGTTCATCGTCGATACGCCGTCTATCCACGACTACATCGCCTGGAACAACATCAACCGCCCTATTTCCAAAGAAAAATTCAACGCCCTCAAGAACAAGATTCTGGCCTACTTCCAGAACCGGCCCCTTTACCTCTTCGACGGCTTTGCCGGCGCCGACGAGCTGTGCCGCAAGAAATTCCGCGTCGTCAATGAACTGGCCAGCGAATGTCTCTTCATCCGCAACC
>CABQJB010000133.1 GCA_902464195.1 uncultured Megasphaera sp. | reverse complement strand
CACTAGCCACGAGCCACGAGCCACTAAAAAAGGGGCTGTCGCATTAAGCCATTTTGGCTTCGTGCGACAGCCTCTTTTTTTACAACACGCCCAAGCCTTCCAGCAGTATTTTCAGCCCAATCAAGATGAGGACGGTCCCGCCGATGCGTTCGGCTTTGTTTTTGTAGCGCGTCCCGAAGAGGCTGCCGACTTTTACCCCGGCTGCCGAGAACAAAAACGTCGTCACGCCGATGAGTGTCACAGACGGCACGAGGGCGATGTCCATGAAGGCGAAGGTGACGCCTACGGCCAGGGCGTCGATGCTGGTGGCGATGGCCAGCATGAGCATCGTATAGGGACTCATGGAGGCATCACAGTGTTCTTCGTCTTCAAAGGACTCCTTGATCATATTGAGGCCGATGGCGCCTAGCAGGATGAACGTGACCCAGTGATCATAGGCATCGATCATATCGGCGAAAAAGCTGCCCAGACCATAGCCGATAGCGGGCATCAAAGCCTGAAAGCCGCCAAACCACAGGCCGGCCAGGACCATGTGGCGCCAGCTGATTTTTCCCAGCGACAGGCCTTTACAGATGGAAACGGCAAAGGCATCCATGGACAGGCCGACAGCCAGCAACAGTAAATCGAGTGTATTCATTCTCTTCTCTCCTCATCAATGCAGCAATATACAATTCACTTATTATAAGAGATAGGGAAATCGATGTCAACGAAAAAGATTGCCAAATCAACGAATTGTGCTACAATACATTTTGTGACAAGAAAGGACGTGAAAACACATGAAATATAGAAATCGCCATCTCCTGGCGGCGCTCCTCAGTGCGTTTACTTTATTTTCCGGTCAGGCCCTAGCCATGTCCGTGGATAACCTGATGCAGGTCGTCGCCAAGGACAGTGCGACAGGCAAGACCATTTCCTGGCAGTCTGACAGCGACCGCAATGATTACAGTGTAGAATACCGCCACAAGGACCAAGATGATGTCCAGCTGGCTTATGTCACCGAAGGGAAACGGCCGCCTATTTATGACGCTGACAATCCGGCTCCTTATACGTATGGGGCTTACATGCAGAAACTGACACCGGCCACGGAATATGAATACCGCATCGTCAATGCCGACGGTGCGACCGACTGGATTACCTTTTCGACGACGAAAGAAGATTTAAATCAATATAAAGTCCTCATTTTCGGCGACTCTCAGTCCACAGATTACAGCGTCTGGGGCCAGACGGTGCAGATTGCCTGGCAGCAGAACGATGATGCGGCTTTCTTCATCAACATGGGCGACATTACCGATAACGGACAGGCCTATTTCCAGTGGCGGGACTGGTTTGAAAATGCCGATGTCCTGACCAGCCACATCCCCTTTGCGCCGGTCCTGGGCAACCACGAAGCCTACAGCATGGACTGGAAGTTTGCTGAACCGTATACGTATAAAGCCCTGTTCGCCGTGCCCTATGGCGGACCGAAGGACCAGAACCGCATGGCTTACTCCTTCGATTATGGCGACGTCCACTACGTGTCCCTCAATACGGATTATGAAGAATTGAACGGCTGGCGCCCGACCATGATGGAAGATGAAGCAGCCTGGCTCGACAAGGATTTGGCTGCGGCCAAGAAGGCCGGGAAACGGCTGGTCGTCCTCATGCATCGTCCGCCTTGGGACAGCCCGTATAACGGTACCCTCGATGTAAACGGCAAATACTTCATGCCGCTTTTCGATAAATACGACGTTCCCCTGGTATTTACGGCCCATGAACACTGCTATGAACGGACCGTTCCCATCAAGGACGACCAAGCCGCTACGGAAGGGACCGTCTACATTGCTACGGGCCGCTCCGGGACAGAAGCCTGGGATGGCTCGGTCAAAAAGCCGACTGATGTCATTTACTATAACCCGACAGATATGCCCATGTACCTGACGCTTCAGGTCGAACCGGATGAATTCCGCGTCAGCGCCATGAAAAACGACGGCACCCTGATCGATACCGTTTCCATCCCGGCCAAGCACCAGGAAGCGGAAGTTTCCCAAGAAGCCGATAACGCCGTAAAGACGCCGGAAACGAAGACCCAGAAGGATAAACAGAAGGCTAAGCAACGTGCTAAGAAAAGTGTAAACAAACATCAACAGAAGTAAAGACGGTTGTTTTCTTTCTGGAAGACGTGTATAATGAACAATTACAGAAAGTAAACAGAAGAGGAGCGAATGAGAATGAAGAAATTAGCAAAAAATATGATCCTTTGTGCGCTCGTAACGATGAGTTTATCAGCCGTCTGCTTTGCAGAAGATACGACTACGACAGAAACGACGGCTGCAGAACCGCAGGCAACGGCTACGGTGACGACAACGACTCAGGCCGCTCCGGACCAGAATGTCGTCGACTGGCTCGATCCGGCTGCCGGTGAATGGTACAGCACCAAGGGCAACCTGGTCATGACCATCGAAGGCAACACCATCAACGGCTGTGCCGTCACAGACCCGAAAGACTGCACCTATGACTATCCGCGGACCGGGACCTTTACCATCCATGAACAGACCGGCGACCGGACGATCAAGATGGACCTCATGGGCCATAAATCCCACCAGTACCTCATCGTAGACAATAAGATGCCTTTGCGCCGTTCCCTCAATGCCGACCGTTATGAATCCATCGGCGGCGTCTACCTCGGCATGACCCAGGAAGACCTGACGGCTGCCTATGGCCAGCCGAGCAGTACTGCCGAAGATCAGGGAACAGACCGCTGGATCTATGATAACCACCACATGGACGCGTATCTCCAGGGCGGCATCGTCATCGGCATCCGCATCTATGATGGAAGCGATTTGAAGTTCGATAAGTCCGGCCTGACCGCTTCGGATACAGCCGGTGCCTATGCCAAGTCTTACGAACTGGAAACGACGCCGGAAGTCCCGACGGAAGCCAACGCCATTTCCAAAGCCTATAAACTGCCGCAAGGCGAATACCTGCGCTTTGGCCAGAATTTCGTCCAGCTTTCCATCTAAACGGATAGACACACATCGCACATCAACTGAAATGGGGCCTCACATGACGGGAATCTTCATGTGACAGCCCCCTTTTCGTTGCATTATTCTTTGAAATACGGTAAACTAAAGGTAATTGATTTATATGAATTGCTGTTGCGCTGGCTGGCATGGTTGAGCCTTTTTTTATTGAAAAAATGAGCCAGGTAAATGCAAAAACAGAGATAGTAAACATGAGGAGAGAAAACACGTGATTACGACAAGAGATTTAATGGACCGCTATAATATCAAGACCCGTCAGGGCATCATCCAGTTCGTCAAAAAACATCTGGACGAAATCAATCATGACGGAGAAGAACACGCCACCATGCAGAAAGGCGAATGGGCCTTCGATACGGAAGCTGTCCGCATCCTCGACCAGCTGCGCGGCCTCCACGACCAGGCGACCATTACCGAACTGGAAAGCGAAAAAGTATCCAATGCCCAGCAGGAATCGCATAACCTGCGTATTTTGCTGCTCAAAGCCCAGCAGGACCTCAACACGGCCCAGCAGCAGGTCATCACGTTGCAGCAGAACCTGATCGCCAAACAGAACGAACTGTCTGAAGTCAAAGTCAAAGCCCTGGAAGCCCAGCAGAACAAGGACCAGGCCGATGCCCTGCAGAGCGAAGTCGACCGCCTGAAAAAAGAAGGCAGCCTCATCGAAGACGAACACAAACAACTCCAGGAAACACTGGCCACCGTCCAGGCCGAACGGGACAGCCTGCGCCAGCAGCTGGCCGAAAAAGACAACCACCATTGGTGGGAATTCTGGAAATAAGACGCCTGTGCGCGAGCACATAGATTTTTGTTTCTCAGCCCTTATTCAGGCGCAGCCTGATTTGTTATACTAAGCATAGAATATTGTAAGCCGGCAGGGACGCCTCGTTCATTGCCGGTTTTTTCTATGAAAGGGGCGGCTGTCATGGATTTTTGGGATGAAGGATTATTTCTGCTGGTATTATTTCTGGCCAATACTATCCAGGCTGTGACCGGGTTCGCTGGGACGCTGCTGGCTATGGCTCCTTCTATATTACTATTGGGGCCGGATCAGGCTAAAGTCATCTTGAATATCATGGCCTTCCTTTCCAGCTTGTTCATTGTCAGCTCATCCCTGGCCTATGTCGCCTGGCGGCAGCTCCTCCGCATCGTCCTTTATATGGCCGTCGGTATGATTGCCGGTATCTATCTTTATCAGCGCCTGCCGTTGTCCTTCTTGCTGCCCTTCTACGGGTTCTTTGTCTTGGCCGTTGCTTTGAAGGGGTTATGTACGGATAAAGAAATAAACCTTTCTCCAGGACTGTCCCGTTTTATCCTGCTGGGAGCCGGCATTATGCACGGCTTGTTCGTATCGGGCGGGGCGCTCCTGGTCATTTATGCCGTCGCGGCTTTTAAAGATAAACACGTTTTCCGTGCTACCATCGCTTCAGTATGGGTCGTGCTGAATGTCCCTCTCATGTTCCATGATTACCAGCAGGGATTTTATGACAACCAGACGCTTTTATTGACAGGGCTCAGCCTGCTTCCCCTCATATTGGCGACCTATGCAGGTACCCGTATCCATGATAAAATAAACCAGAGAATATTTATGAAATTATCGTATGTATTGTTACTGTTGTCGGGGATGTTGCTGCTATTCTAAAAAGAGGGGAAAGATATGGCTGTTGTTTTGCAAGATTTATATGGCCTCGTCAGCCATAAACAGATGGTTCTCGTAGCTGGGGCAAAGGGGATGAAACGTCCCGTCCGCTGGATGCATATGGTCGAAAGTGTAGATATAGCTTCTTTTTTGGAAGGCGATGAAATTGCCTTTGTCACGGGCATCGGGCTCAAACAGCCTGGCGTCAAGGCCGTGCCTGAATTAGTCCGGGCTATTTATGACCACGGCGCCTCAGCCATCGTGCTCAACGTGGGCCCTTATATTCCGGTGATTCCCGAATCGGTCCGGTCCTTTTGTGATGATGTGGCCCTGCCGCTCTTCCAGGTGCCTTGGGACGTCCACATGGCCGAGCTGATGCATGTTTTCAGTACGGAAATCACGGAACGCGAACGGCTGGAACGGGATATGCAGCAGGCTTTTGAAACGGCTGTCATGAAACCGGTCCCGGCAGAACCGTATTTGACTGTCTTTTCGAAATACGGCTTCCGGCCGGAGCTGCCTTACCGCTTGCTGGTACTGTGCCCGGGGCGGGAAGCGGTGAAGACCCAGACCGATTGGCTGGAAAGGGTCCGTTTTTCCCTGGATAATCGGATGAAGCACGGCTTGTTTCCCGGCGAATCCTGCCTGTGGCTGTTGACGACGTGCTGTGATACCGGTAGGATACAGCAGAAGGCAGAACAGTGGCTGTCAGACGGATTGGCCGGCATGGTCGGCGTCAGTGACAGCATCGATGGGCTGGCTTCTTTATCGATTGCCTATGAACAGGCTTCATTGGCTTTGCGGTTACAGCGACGCCAGGGGAAGGCCCTGCTCTTCTATGATGAACTGGGTGCGTATACGCTCTTGTTCAATCAGAAGAATCCTGCTGTCATGGAGCGCTTCTGCCGGCGCGTTTTACATAAAGCGGAGGAATATGACCGCCTCCACGACAGCGCGCTCTTGGAAGTCCTGACGATATACCTGCAAATGAATGGCAGCGTGCAAAAGACGGCTGATGCCCTCCATATC
>CABQJB010000132.1 GCA_902464195.1 uncultured Megasphaera sp. | reverse complement strand
CGGCCTGCGGGCCGCCCTTTGGGCGGCCCCTACGATTGGCACTTCGGGCAGTAATGGGTGCCGCGGCCGTTCAATTTGGTGTATTCGATAGTCGTGCCGCAGACGGTGCAGGGCGTGCCCTCGCGGCCGTAGACGCGGAGGTTTTCCTGGTTCTGGCCTTCTTTGCCGTTGCCGCTGATGAAGTTGCGTATCGTCGTGCCGCCGTGTTCCAGGCCCTCCTGGAGGACGGCAACGATGGCTTCATGGAGGCGGGCCGCTTCTTTTTTCGTCACTTTGTCGCTGTGGCGCATGGGCCGGATACCCGCCCGGAACAGGGCTTCGTCGACGTAGATGTTGCCCAGGCCAGCCACTTTGGTCTGGTCCAGGAGCAGGGTCTTCACCGGCCGGTGGCAGCCTTTCAGGAGCGCATAGAGCCGGTCTGTCGTGAAGTCCGGGCTGATGGCATCCGGTCCCAGCGTATCATAGCCTTTGACGCCTGTCGGCCCACTCGACGGCACGAGCCACAGGCAGCCCAGGGTACGGATATCGCGGTAGAGGAGCCGCCCTTCGCTGAGGGTAAAGGCAATATGGATGGCCCGGCCGGCATACTGGCCGGGTCTTTCTTCGTAGAGCAGGCTGCCCGTCAGGCGCATGTGGGCCAGAAAGGACCAAGGGCCGCTGCAGTGGACGAAGAGATATTTGCCACGGCGGCTCACACCTTCCAGGGTCTGGCCGGTCAGGGCCGCCTGGAAATGCGCTGCTGTCGTATTCTTGATGAGCCTGGGCAGGTCCAAGTCGATGGCCGTAATGGTCTTGCCCCGGACGTGCTTGTCGAGGAAGGCCCGTATCGTTTCTACTTCCGGTAATTCCGGCATGGTCTCACCTACTTCGCTTCTTCCCAGTTGGCGCCGCCGTGGATGTCGACGACGAGGGGTACGGACAAGTCGACGATGTGTTCCATCGTATCCTTGAGGAGCTGTTCCACTTCATCCTTTTCCCCGGCCGGGACTTCCAGGACCAGTTCGTCATGGACCTGGACCAGGAGCTGGCTCTTCAAATGGCGCTTTTCCAATTCGTCCTGGACAGCATTCATGGCCAGCTTGATGATGTCGGCCGCGCTGCCCTGGATGGGCGTGTTCATGGCCGTCCGTTCGGCAAAGGACCGGCGCGTGAAGTTCTTGCTGTTGATTTCCGGCAGAGCCCGGCGGCGGCCGAACATGGTGACGGCCATGCCCGATTCCTTGGCCGAGGCGATGAGGCCGTTCATGTAGTCGTGGACCGTGCTGTAGCGGGCGAAATAAGAATCGATGTATTCCTTGGCCTTCTGGCGGGAAATGGAAATGTTCCGGGCCAGGCCGAAGTCGCTGATGCCATAGATGATGCCAAAGTTGACAGCCTTGGCGTGGGACCGTTCTTCCGGCGTGACTTCATCCAGGGGGATGCCGAAGACTTCCGATGCCGTCCGACGGTGGATGTCCTGGCCCTTCTTGAAGCCGTCGATCATGGTCGGGTCCTGGGATAAGTGAGCCAGGAGGCGCAATTCAATCTGCGAATAGTCACCGGAGACGATGTAGTCATAACCCTCACCGGGCACGAAGAGGGAGCGGATCTTGCGGCCCTGTTCGGTCCGGATGGGGATATTCTGCAAATTCGGGTCGGAACTGCTCAGGCGGCCCGTCGACGTGACCATCTGGTTGAAATGGGTATAGATGCGGCCCGTTTCCGGCACGATGAGCGGTTCCAGGCCGTCGAGATAGGTCGAAATGAGCTTTTTCAGTGCCCGGAAGCGCAGGATCTTGTCAATCATGGGATGTTTGTCCCGCAGGGCATCGAGAACGGCACTGTCCGTCGAATAGCCGGTCTTGGTCTTCTTGATGACGGGCAGCTGCAATTTCTCGAAGAGGATGACGCCGAGCTGTTTCGGCGAATTGATATTGAACGTTTCGCCGGCGTCGTCATAAATAGCTTCTTCCAGGGCATCAGCCTGGCGGGACAATTCGCTCTTCATGGCCATGAGGCGGTCCGTATCGACAGTGAAACCGTTCATTTCCATGACGGCCAGGGTATGGATGAGCGGCTCTTCGATAGTGTCGTAGAGCTTCATGAGGGCGGCCTTGTCCAGTTCAGCAGCCGCTTTGGGCCAGACCTGGAGGGCAAAGGCCGCATCGCAGGCCAATTTCTGCCCGTCGTCTTCTGTACCTTCGTCCAGGCTGACGTCGAAGGTTTCAGAAATATACGTCAGGCCATAGGACGTCCGCGTCGGGTCGAGGAGATACGCCGCCAGAATGATGTCCTTCAAGGGCAGGCGGCCTGGAGCGACGCGGGATACAGCCTTGGTCAGGTCCTTGCCGTCATCGGTGACGACGGCGGCCGCTTCGGGCAGGACGGCCAGATAGGCGTCGTAATCACTTTCGGTGACGACGAAGGCGCCATCATCGACAGCCATGGCCAGGGCCGTCACAGCCGGGATGGGCTGGCTGCCGTCATAGCGGGCGGCGACAGCGACAGTCTTCCCCTTCAAGCTTTCCGCTCCCGGTGCATCCATGACCTGGACGGCTGCTGCCGGCGCTGCGGCGTCGGCCAGATGGGAGAAGCGGTCGAAGGCGGCAAAGCGTTCCAGGAGGTTGCGGAAGCCCAGGCTGCGGAAGAGCTGGGCCACGTCTTCCTGGCGCGGCTGGGGCTGGAACATGTCCATGGTGTAATCGAGGGGCACGTTACAGCGGATGGTGGCCAGGTCCTTGGACAAGACAGCCTTGTCCTTGTTGTCGGCCAGTTTTTCCTGCAGCTTCTTGCCCTTCACTTCATCCAGGTGCTCATAGACACCGTGGACGCTACCGAATTGGGTGATAAGCTTCAGTGCCGTCTTTTCACCGACGCCGGGGACACCGGGGATGTTGTCAGCCGTATCGCCCATGAGGGCCTTCATGTCGATGACCTGGGCCGGCATGTAGCCGTATTCGGCTTCCATGACGGCTGGCGTGACGGCCAGCATGTTAGTGATACCTTTCTTGGTCAGATAGACCGTCACGTCGTCCGTGACCAGCTGCAGGGCATCGCGGTCACCGGTGACGACGGCGACGGCATAGCCATCCGCTGCCGTGCGGCGGGCCAGGGTACCGATGATATCGTCCCCTTCGTAGCCTTCCTGTTCGAGGACGCAGATGCCCAGGCAGGCCAGGACTTCGCGGATCAGGGCGAACTGCGGCCGCAGGTCATCCGGTGCCGGCTTGCGCGTGGCCTTGTAGCCGTCGAACAAGTCGTTGCGGAAGGTATGCTTGCTCTTGTCGAAGGCGACGGCGACGTACTGCGGATCCAGTTCGCCATATAATTTCAATAACATATTCAAAAAGCCATAGACGGCATTGGTCGGATGCCCCTGGGCATCGGTCAGATGCGGGATAGCATAAAATGCCCGGTAGAGCAGACTGCTGCCGTCGATGATGACGATATTTTCTTTCATGGGATACCCTTTCTAGTGATGATTGATGTCCGAAGCCTGCTGCAACACATGCTCAGCGATGCAACAGAGAGCTGACGATGCTGTAGATGCAGTAGATGACGAAGATGCCCAAGAGGTAGGGCATGGCCATGATGATGAAGCCCAGGGCGCCGATGATGACGGCGACGATGCAGAAGACGATGAAGCCCAGGGCCAGTTTGACGCGCCATGAGAGGCCGGACGTGACGATGTGGATACCATGGTGCGCTTCCTGCTGCTGACGCAGCCGTTCTTCATAGAGGGACTTCTGGTCATGGACCGTCCCATCTTCATCGATGGTCTGGCCGCGGAAACTGTCCCGTTCGTGATCGGAAAGGATTTTAGGATCTTCTGAATTCATAGACGATGCTCCTTCTATTAATAGTTACGGCTCTTCATGCGGCGTTCGATGTCGCGCTTGGCTTCTTTTTCAGCCAAAGCCTGCCGCTTGTCGTAGAGCTTCTTCCCTGTTACCAGGGCGACGGTCACTTTGACCTTCCCCTTCTTGAAATAGAGGTTGAGGGGAATGAGGGTATAGCCTTTTTCCTGAATCTTGCCCAGGAGCTTGAGGATTTCATATTTATGGAGCAAGAGCTTGCGCGTCCGCAGGGGATCGTGGTTGAAGCGGTTGCCCTGGTCATAGGGGCTGATGTGCATGCCCAGGAGGAAGACTTCGCCGTTCTCGATACGGCAGAAGCTGTCCTTCAGATTGACCTTGCCCTGGCGCAGGGACTTGACTTCCGTCCCCGTCAGGGCAATGCCGGCCTCATACGTTTCATGGATAAAATAATCGTGACGGGCCTTGCGGTTGTCCGAAATATATTTCACACCTTTTGTCGGTGACGTTGCCAAAACAAATTCCCCCTATTTCTTCTTCTTTTTGCCGCGGCGGCTCTTGCTGCCCTTGCCCTTGCGCGCGGCTTTGCGGCCGGATTTCTTGTCCTTGCGGCCTTTCTTGTCCTTCTTGTCTTTCTTGCCCTTCTTGCCGATGGCACCGGCGAACCAGTTGCGTTTCGTGTCGGTGTCCTTCTTGTCGCTGTGTTTCCGTTTATGGCGCCGTTCGGCACTGGCTGCCATGAGCTGCTGCACGTCTGCCAGCGATTCGTAGCGGCCCGGGACGAAGTCGATTTCGCATTTTTCTACATTGACCTGAGCCAGTGTGACTTCCATGGCATCGCCCAGGCGGTAGACCTTGCCGCCGTGCTGGCCGCGCAGGGTGTATGACGCTTCGTCGAATTCGTAGTCGTCGTCCGTGAGCAGGGAAATGTGGACCAGGCCTTCGATGCCGTTTTCCAGACCCACGAAGAGGCCGAAAGATGTGATGCCCGTAATGTGCGCTTCAAAGGGCTGGCCGATGAAGGGCAGCATGTACTGGCATTTCTTGAGGTCGTCCGTTTCCCGTTCGGCTTCGACGGCAATGCGTTCGCGTGAGCTGGCCTGATCGGCGGCGATGGTATGGTACGACAGGGACTGCTGCGATTCTTCCTCGGTCAGCTTGCCCCGGCGCTGGTACTGGCGGATCAGGCGATGGACCATGAGGTCCGGATAGCGGCGGATAGGCGACGTGAAATGGGTATAACATTCCGAAGCCAGGCCGAAGTGGCCGGCATTGGTCGTCGAATAGCGGGCCTGCTGCATGGAGCGCAGGGCGATGGTCTGGACGACGGCGGCTTCATCGGTGCCCTTGGTCATTTCCAGGAGTTTCTGGAAGTCTGCCGGCTTGACCGATTCCGTATCGGGCATGGGCAGGTTGAAACTCGACAGGACAGTGCGCATCATTTCCAGCCGTTCCGGTTCGGGCAGCTCATGGATACGGTAGACCGACGGATTTTCGCTGTCCCGGAGATAGCAGGCCACGGTTTCGTTGGCGATGAGCATGCTTTCTTCGACGATCTGTTCGGCAATGGTCCGTTCCCGTTTTTCCAGACGCAGCGGTACGCCGTCCGGGTCGAGGATGACTTTATATTCAGGGAAATCGAAATCGATGGCCCCGCGGCGGAGGCGCATGTTCTTGAGAATCGTCGACAACGCCCGCAGTTCGTGGAGCATGGGCATGAAGGGCTGCAGGTCGTCGGGAACAATGCCTTCCAGGAGGGCCTTGCGGATTTCGACGTAGTTACAGCGTCGTTTGACGCGGATGACGGCCGGTCCGATGTCGGCCTTGAGGACCTTGCCTTCTTCGTCGATTTCCATGACGCAGGTCATGGAGTAACGGTCTTCATTGGCGTTGAGGC
>CABQJB010000131.1 GCA_902464195.1 uncultured Megasphaera sp. | reverse complement strand
CCCCTGACCACTAGCCCCTAGCCACTAGCCACTAGCCACTAACCACTAACCACGAACCACTAGCTGCTAACTACTAAAACGCCGGCAGGATGGTTCCCTGGAAGTGTTCTTCGATGAATTTCTTGATCGGTTCGGACTGGTAGATTTCTAAGACTTTCTTATATGTTTCGTTATTTTCGTCGCCCTGACGGACTGCCATGACGTTGGCATACGGCGAATCTTTCGATTCGACGAGAATCGAATCTTTCTGCGGGTTCAGGCCGGCCGGGATGGCGTAGTTGGTGTTGACGCAGGCCAGGTCCGTATCGTCGAGGGAGCGGGGAATCTGGGCGGCGTCGAGTTCGACGAACTGGAGATTCTTGGGATTTTCGGTGATATCCGTTACCGAAGCGTCGACGGAGTTGCCGTTCTTCAATTTAATCAGGCCGGCCTGCTGGAGCAGGAGCAGGGCGCGGGCGCCGTTGGTCGGGTCGTTCGGGATGGTGACTTTGGCGCCGTCTGTGACGTCTTTGATGTCTTTGAATTTATGGGAGTAAACGGCCATGGGCAGGATGATGGTCTTGCCGATGGAGGTGATCTTCAGGCCTTGTTTCTTGACGACGTTGTCCATGTACGGCTGATGCTGCATGGAGTTCATATCCAAATCGCCTTCGGCCAGGGCCTTGTTCGGCTGGACGTAGTCGTTAAATTCGACGACTTTGATAGTGATACCCTGTTTAGCCGCTTCTTTTGCGACTTCTTCCATGACTTCAGCATGAGGACCGGCAGTGACACCCATTTTGATTTCTTTTTTGTCACCGGAAGCACCGGAATTGGAAGACGAACCGCAGCCGGCGGCAAAGAGGCACGTCGTCGTAATGAGGACGGCGGCGAAGAGTTTTTTAACTGTTGCGTTCATGTAATCATTTCCTTTCTGGATAACGAATAATAAGGGCTTGCCGGTCAAAAAGAAAAGCCGTCATACAGATGACGGCTCAATTTGCGATTCGTTCATCTGCCGGTATACACCGCTGGACTTGGCACCTATCCCGATAGGGGGTTGCCGCAGCGTCATCGGGCCATTCCCTCGACTGCTCTTGATGAAAGACAATGTTTTGTTGTTGGTGTACATATTATCACCTGGAAGAGAATCTGTCAAGAAATATTGTGCTTCTTGAGGAAAATTTCTTTTTATGTTATAATAATACCGCTCATCGGAGGCTTATGCTCGTATAGTATAAAGCCGGATAAGATGTCACTTCAGTCCTGCACTGGAGGAAGGATGCGTACGTAAACGCGTCTTTCGATAAAGGTGCAGCCTTGGGTGGTTTCTTGTCCGGCTTTTTTTAGTGTGAGGTGACAGAAAATGATGAATAAACGAGATATCCTTTGGCAGATTTACAGCGCCAAAGCCTTTTACTTCCTCGGCGGTTTCGGCTTTACGTCGTGGGCATCACTCATTCCTTTCCTGAAACGACAGCTGCAGATTCCCGACGACCACCTGGGATTCCTTTTGCTGGCTGTAGGCTTAGGGGCACTGATCATGATGATGCTGGCCGGCTCTATTGCCGGACGACTGGGATGCCGCCGCTCTTTGACCGTCGCTGGCCTGGCCATTGCCGTCGTCTTGAACCTCCTCTGTTATATGCCGGCTTATGCAGAGGCTTTGGTCATGGCGGTCCTCCTCGGTTCGTCCCTGGGGCTGCTCGATGTCGTCGTCAACATCAACGGCATCTTCATCGAACGGAAAGTCCACAAGCGTCTCATGTCGGGCCTTCAGGCCATGTGGTCCCTGGGGAATTTCGCCGGTGCCGCCTTTTTTGCATCTTTGCTCCATCTGGGTCTTTACTGGAAAGTGGTCATGATGGCTGGAGCCGTCTTCATCGCCCTCTGCGTCTGCTTCTTTGCGCCCCATCTCCATGGGGAACGGCAGGCCTCCAGTAAAGGCGCTTCCCTGGTCCTGCCGAAAGGGAAAATCGTCCTCATCGGCCTGGTCTGTACCATTGCCTTCTTGATTGAAGGTTCTATCAACGATTGGAGCGGCGTCTTCATGACGACGGAAAAGGGCATCGACATTTCCCAGTCCGGCCTGGGTCTGACCCTTTTCACGGCGTCGGCCTTCCTGGCCCGCCTGCCCGGTGATTCCCTGACCATGCATTTCGGGCCGCGGCGGCTGCTGGCCCTGTCCCTGCCCGTCGCCTTTGCTGGCTTCCTGGGCATCCTGCTCATCAGCGGCGGCCCCTTCCTGTTTGCATCGTACATCCTCATCGGCGTCGGCTGTGCCAATACCGTGCCGATTTTCTATTCCTCCCTGGGGACGCAGAAAGACATGCCCGTCGCCGATGCTGTCGCCGCCGTCAGCACCATCGGCTACGCCGGTATCCTCCTGGCCCCGGCCGTACTGGGCTTCATCGGCCGGGCTTTCAGCCTCTACGCTTCCTTCGCCTTAGTCACAGCCCTCCTGGTCATCATGGCCGTCATGGCCATGCGGCTCTTGCGGGGGAAATAGTTTGTAGTCGGGGATGTGTAAGAATCCCGTGACCGACTTGCGTAAACGGGCGCCCCACGTGGGCGCCCCTACTAACCCCTAGCCCCTAACCCCTAACCACTCAAAAAGCGGCTGTCGCATGTGCGACAGCCGCTTTTTTTACGCATCAATCACTTTCCCCGGGTTGAGGATGTCTTTCGGGTCCATGGCCCGTTTGATGGTCTTCATGATTTTCAGTTCACCTTTTGGCGTGAACTGTTCCATATATTTCAGTTTCTTGGCACCGATGCCGTGTTCGCCGGCCAGACGGCCGCCGACGCTGTAGGCATAGGCGTAGACTTGCTGGTGGAATTCTTCGACGTTCTTTTCCCATTCTTCGTCGCTCATGTCCATCTTGCAGAGGACGATGTGCAGGTTGCCGTCGCCGATATGGGCATTGATCTTGACTTCAAAGGGATAGTTCTTGCCGATGTCCATGATTTTTTCGATAGTCCCGGCGATTTTATGGACCGGAACGACGACGTCGTCCGTGAGGAAGACTTTGCTTTGCAGTTCAACCGATGTCTGGCAGTTGCGGCGCATGTTCCAGACGCGGTCATCGGCTTCCAGGACTTCGGCAGCGCCCGATTCTTCACAGATTGTGCAGACGGCATCCATCTTGGTGTCCAGTTCATCTTCATGGAACGTTTCGACGGTGATGATGACGTAAATACCGTCGTCGTAGTGCGGCATGTCCTTGTAATGGCAGTAGTCAGCACAGCCGCGGACGTAGGAATTGTCCATGTATTCGACGCTGGTCGGGTCGATGCCGGCTTTCATCAGCTTCGGTACCATGTGCAGAGCCTGACGCGGGTCCGTATAGATGGCCAGGACGTCGAAGCGGTACGGCGGCAGGGGTATGAGCTTGACTGTGACTTTGGTGATGATGCCCAGCGTCCCTTCACTGCCGATGATGAGTTGTTCCAGGTCGTAGCCGGTAGAGCATTTCTTGAGGATACGGCCACATTCGACGATGTCCCCTGTAGGCGTGACGATTTCCAGGCAGTAGACCTGGTCGCGGGTGACCCCATAGCGGACGGCGCGCAGGCCGCCGGCATTGGTAGCCAGGTTGCCGCCGATGAGGCAGCTTTCGGCGCTGGACGGGTCGCCGGCATACATGAGGCCGACTTTCTTGGCGGCGTTCTGCAAGTCTACTGTACGGACGCCGGCTTCGACGGTCATGTACATGCCTTCTTCATTCAGTTCGATGATCTTGTTGAGACGGTCCATGCAGAGGACCAGGCCGCCGCAGACAGGGATGGCGCCGTCGGCCAGGCTGGTACCGCCGCTGCGGACGGTAATGGGGAAGTCGTATTCATTGGCCAATTTGACGATATCCGAGATTTCCTGGGCGTTGGCCGGCGATACGGCTACTTCCGGAAGGTGGAACATGGCCGGATTGGTTTCATAGTCAGTCTGATACTGTAAGAGCATGTCTTTATCGGTCTTGACATAGGTCGGACCGGTAATAGCCTTTAATTTTTCAATGATTTCTGCCGTAATAGGCTGATAAGTTTTCAAGCAAAGGGCCTCCTTACAAAAATATGTTGTCTTATTTTACCACGCCCGCCCCGCTTAGGGAAGGTATCAGAACTTGAAATCAATCGTTGCTGAGACGCCGACGCCCTGGACGCGGTTGAGGTTGGTGACGTTCGTCGTCGCCATAGGGATGAGGGCATTGGCCCGGGCGATGCCGTTGAATTCGCCTTCCAGCTGAGCGACGGCCTTGACTTTTTCGACCTGTGCCGACGGGCCGATGACCTGGACGGCGCCGATATATTTACCCGTGCCGACACTGATGATGGGGACGACTTTCGTCGCGTAATCCGTGCCGACGCCGTTCTTCATGAGCAGTTTGTTGAGGAAATCATTGATGGAATCTCCGTATTTGGAAACGAGGACGGAAATGCCGCCGACTTTCAGGATAGAGCCGAGGTTGAAGGCCTGGACGGCCGTGCCGCCGGCAAAACCTAGGAGCGATGCGACCGTAACGGCTGCGATGAGTTGTTTTTTCATGGAAATACCTCCTAATTTACACTTTTTTGGGACTGGTGCCGCGGGCCAGCGAGGCTGCGACGGCGAGGAAACAGAGGACGGCCAAGATGGCAAACGAAGCGTGCAGGGCGGCCACGACGCCATCTGTATAGGTCGGTTGTTTAGCCGTTTCTGTCGTCATGATGAAGGTGACGACGGCCATGCTCAGAGCCTGGCCGAGGTTGCGCGATAAGGCCAGGATGCTCGACGCGATGCCGTGATGCATCTTTTTGACGGACCCCATGATGGCGCTGTTGTTGGGCGCGCCGAAGAGAGCTGCGCCCAAGCCGATGAAGACCAGAAACAACGCAGCGCCGCTGACGGGGACGTGCGGGAACAAGGCGAATGCTGTCAGTCCCAGAGCCGTCAGGACGAGGCCGATAGAGGCAATGCCCCGCGGGCCGTATTTGTCCGACAAGTCGCCGGCCCGGGGCGACAAGAAGGCCATGATGATGGGCTGGACCAGGAGGATGGCTCCGGACACAGCCGGCGGCAGGCCGAGGATGACCTGGAAATAGAGGGACAACAGGAAAGAAACGGCATAAGTGGAACTATACTGGATGAGGGCGGCCAGGTTGGACATGGAAAAAGTCAGGTTGCGGAACAAGTAGAGCGGCAGCAGGGGATGGAAGGATTTCCCTTCGTGGATGACGAAGACGATGAGCAGGATAATACCAGCCCAGAAAAAGGCACTGTAGTCTTCGAAGGACGACAGACCATAGAGTGCGCAGAGAATCCCACTGACTGATAAGGCTGAACTGACGAGGTTGACGAAAGGCGCGCCGTTGGCATACCATTCTTCTTTGATGGGCCGGATGAAGGCGTAAGACAGGACGATGGCCAGGGCCGACAAGAGAAAGATGCAGCGCCAGCCGACGAATTGCGTCAGGGCTCCGCCGATGACCGGACCCAGGGACAGGCCGAGATAGGTCAGGGCTACGGCCCGGCCGAGGATATGGCCCTGATGAGCTTCATCCGTCGTCGCCAGGAGCAGGGGCATATACGATACGTAGACGCCGGACAAGGCGATGCCCTGGATAGCCCGCAAGACGATGAGACCGGTCAGGGTCTGGGCAAAGGCCGCCGCAGCTGTCGCCAGGGCGAAGACGATGAGTGAAATCGAATACGTCCGCCGCCGGCCATGGACGTCTGATACCTTGCCCAAGGGCAGG
>CABQJB010000130.1 GCA_902464195.1 uncultured Megasphaera sp. | reverse complement strand
ATCTGTCATGGCATCGGCTATTCACACAAGTCGCGGCGGTACGCCCTTCGGGACGTCCCCTACGGTATCGCATACAGGCGATAAAATTTTATGTGGCTGTATGCCGCATTTGTAGGGGCTGTCCCAGCGGGCAGCCCGCCAGAGAGATTTCATCACATCCTATTCGAGTATAATGGCCGGCTTTTACGAGCCACGAGCCACGAATCACGGCCTTTTCCACGAGCCGAGGGGTACTCGAGGCGATGTCGTTAATTTGAATTTATCGTCGCGCAGCGGCATCTGAGTCCGAAGCGGCCTGCGGCCTGCGAACGGCGGCCTGCGGGGCCGTCAGGCCCCTATTAATGGCTGGTCACGGGCGAAGGGGCCAGGCGGCGCCAGCAGCACCAGAGGATGGCCAGCCAGACGGGCATGATGAGGACGGCTGTGAGCATGTCCGGCATCTGGGTCATCATGAGGACGATGAAGCAGAGGAAGGCCAGGCAGAAGTAGTCGGCTGCCGGATACCAGAGGGACGGGAATTTCGTCGTCTTGCCTGTTTTCTGGCAGCAGGCCTTGAATTTCAAGTGCGTCACGATGATGGTGATCCAGTTGACGATGGTGGCGCCGACGGTGAGGGACAGGAAGTACATAAAGATTTTTCCCGGGAAGAAATAGGTCACGGCGACGACGAACAGGGTCAGGCCCGAGCAGAGGCAGAGCGTGTGGACCGGTACGCCCCGAGACGACAGCTTCTTGAACCACTGCGGGGCATTGCCTTCTTCAGCCAGGCCGTAGGCGATGCGGGAATTGCCGTAAATGGCCGAGTTATAGACGGAAATGGCTGCCGCCAGGACGACGAAGTTGAGGAGATTGGCCGCTGCCGGGAAGCCGACGTTGGTGAAAATCTGGACGAAGGGACTGTTCTGCGTGCCAATCTGGTTCCACGGCCAAAGGCTCATGATGACGACCATGGTCCCGATGTAGAAGACGAGGATGCGCCAGATGATCTGGTTGATGGCCTTGGGCAGGGACCGTTCGGGATTTTCCGCTTCTCCCGCTGTGATGCCAATCAGTTCGACGCCGCCAAAGGAAAAGATGACCGTCACCATGGCCAGGCAGAAGCCCCAGATCCCGTTGGGCAGGACGCCGCCGTAATCCCAGAGGTTGCTGAAGTTCTGCGGGAACGGCCGGCTATCCTGAAAGATGAGCCAGGCACCGAGGGCGATCATGCCCAGGATGGCCGCCACTTTGATGAAGGACATCCAGAATTCCGTTTCACCGTAGGCCCGGACGTTGACCAGATTGAGACAGGTAATGGCGATGAGACAGACCAGTGCCGTGACCCATTGCGGCAGGTCGGGCAGCCAGTAATGGACGTAGATGCCGACGGCTGTCAATTCGGCCATGCTGATGATGACATAAGAGAACCAGTAATTCCAGCCCAGCATGAAACCCGGGAAAGGGCCCCAATATTTGTCAGCGTAATAACTAAAGGACCCGGACACCGGTTCTTCGACGGCCATTTCTCCTAACATGCGCATGATGAGGAAAATGACGATGCCGCAGATGAGATAGGCTGCAATGACCGACGGCCCACCCAGGGAAATGGTCGATGCCGACCCATAAAACAACCCCGTACCGATAGCGCCGCCCAGGGCGATCATCTGGAGATGACGATTCTTCAGGCCGCGCTGCATCTGTGATGCTTCTTTCATGAAAAAGACCTCCTAACAAAAAAGACCGCACGAAAGTTTACACCCAAGGTGGTGTACCCCTTCGTGCGGTCGTTTGACGATTACACTCTGTCTATTAGTATAGAACAAAAATAGCGCTTGTCAATCCGGGAAAAACGGTGAGGACAAATTACGATGTATCAGCCATATTGTGGCCGGGCCCGCACAGTTCTGTTACAGCTATCATGGAATGCTATCTTTTTCTTTATTGAGAAGCTATAATGAAATACAAATAGGCGGCTGCTAGCCTTTGTCTTGCAAACAGCTAACAGCGGCTCCTCATGAAAGAAGGATGATTTTTGTTGCAATATATATGCAGGTCTCTCGATTGTGTTATAATGGCAGAGGAGGCGGGAAAAATGGGCCCATTCGTCAATGCGGACGGAAAACGGCGCAGTGTCGATCAGATTGTCAAGGATCTCTTGAAGGAAGACGTGACCTATGAATTCATTGCGCATGTTGCCCAATGCCCGTTAGAAACGGTAAAAGAAATTGCCGCTAAAGAAAAAAGCAATAGGGAGTGATTCGTTTGAATATCTTAGTTGTCATGGATGTCGATGCAAAACAGAAACAGTGGCTGGAAGCAGCTGCTCCGGAAGCGGATTTTTGCTATTGTCCCGGTGATGGGACCCAGGCCGGAAAGGCATTGGAAGAAGCGGACGTCATCATTGGCAATATCGCTCCTGACCTGGTGAAGAAGGCATCGCAGCTGCAGTGGCTCCAGCTCAACAGTGCCGGTGCCAACGAATACTGTAAACCCGGTATCCTGCCGGCCGGCGTTACCTTGACCAATGCGACCGGTGCCTATGGCCTGGCCTTGTCGGAACACATGCTGGCCCAGACACTGGCTATGATGAAGAATCTCTATCTTTATTATGACAATCAGCACCAGTCCCTGTGGCACGATGAAGGGCCGGTCACGTCCCTCTATGGCGCGACGGTCGTCGTCGTCGGATTCGGCAATATCGGCCGTAACTTCGGCCAGCGCGTCAAGGCCATGGGGGCCCACGTCATCGGCTTGCGCCGCCGTCAGGGCGCCGTGCCGCCGGAAGCTGACGAAATGGGGGATATGGCCCATTTCAATGAATACCTGGCGAAAGCGGATATCGTCGCTTCGTGCCTGCCCGATACGCCGGAAACGTATCACATCTATGACGCCGCGCGCTTTGCGGCCATGAAGAAAGGCGCTTATTTCGTCAATGTCGGCCGCGGCACCAATGTCGACCAGACCGCATTGCAGGAAGCCGTCGCCCAGGGCCATCTGGCCGGCGCCGCCCTGGATGTCACCGACCCGGAACCGCTGCCGCCGTCGGATCCCCTGTGGAAGACACCGGGCATCTACATCACGCCGCACATCTCCGGCGGCTATCATCTCCAGGCGACGCACGACTACATCGTCCGCATCGCCGCAGATAATCTCAAACGCTACCTGGCCGGCAACCCCTTAGAAAACATCGTCGACCTCATGACCGGGTATAAAGCATGAGTGTAGGGGCCGTCGCACGAAGGCTTCTGCCATCATGCGTGGTCCTTTTTGCTTTATAGTTTGTAGTATGGAGTTTGTAGAAAATGGTTTTAAATTTTTTGCCATTTGCTGCAAACTAAAAACTACAAACTTAAAACTCAAAAAGAGGCTGTCCATATGGACAGCCTCTTTTTCACACCCATATTACGATTCTTTATCAATTTTATGAAAAACGGTCGGAATGGAGCTTTTTTGTCTTATTGGAGCAGACCGGCACCTTGTTTTATGATATTATTTATTGGTAAATGATTTTCAATATTATATCGCCACGGGCGAAAGAGAGGGGATTTACCTACATGGCATATCATGAAATCAAGGGAACGAAGAAGGCATGGATTACCTGGGCTGTTTTGACGGTATTGACGGTGCCGGCTTATGCGGCGTCGACCGATGGGGCGGCTGATGGGTCAGCGGTTACGACGAAGGATGTCGTCGTAACGGCGACGCGGACCGAGGCGGACGTCAAGATGGTGCCCAATACGGTCGAAGTCATTACGGCCGACGATATCGAGAAGCTCGGCGCCACCGATGTTTATTCGGCCTTGCGCCTGGCAGACAATATCCAGATCATGAACACCAGCACCGGATTTGGCCACCGCATTTCCATGCGCGGCATGTCCAGTGACTCGACACTCATTCTCATCAATGGCCAGCGGACGGCTATCGAAGATACGGAAACGACGCAGAACCTCCTGGCCCTGGACCGCATCAACGTTCACAATATCGAACGCATCGAAATCGTCCGCGGGGCTGCGTCAGCCCAGTACGGTTCCGATGCCCTGGCCGGTGTCATCAACATCATCACCAAGAAGTCGACGGGCAAGCCGTCGGTCACGGTCGGCGCCACGACGGGGACGACGAACATGTCTAATTATTACCACATCGACCTGGGCAGGCAGGGCAAGTTCAGCAGCACTTTCGACATGAATTTCTCCAAGGACCGGCAATGGACGGAACACGAAGTTTCGGGCCTGCCCGTCAAGAACCTCCAGGGGCCGAAACAGAGCTATAATTTCAGCGGTACCTATGAATTAGGGGAAAACAAGAATTTGAACCTCGATTTGGGTTACTATAAGGACAAGCTCAGCGGCGACTGGAGCCATAAGGAATACAACCTCGGTGCCTGGGGCGGCATCGTCCGCCTGCAGGACGCCAAACTGGAAACGGAACGGCGCGACGCCAGCCTGAGCCTGACGGGGAAGACGAAGAAAGACGACTACATGGTCCGCACTTTCTACAGCAAGCTCGATAAGTTCCGCTTCCTGCCCTATACGGCTCTGGCCAAGGAATACGGCGAAACCAACAAGTACAGCATCTGGGGCATCGAAGCCAAGAACAGCCATAAAATCAATGGCGACCACACTTTGACGTATGGCACGGAATACGACCGCTATGACGTGGACGGCGTCAACTTCGGCAAGGACGGAGACAGCGGCAAGAATCTCAATACGTACGCGGCCTACATCCAGGACGAATGGCTCCTGGGCGATAAGTGGGAAATCATCCCGGCCGTCCGCTACGACCATCACAGTGAATTCGGCAGCAAGACGACACCTCATCTCGGCGTGACCTACCTGGCCAACGATCACAACCGCTTCAAGGCCAACTGGGGCGAAGGCTACAAGGCGCCGACGGTCAGCGAACTCTACATGGATTATACCCACATGGGCGTCCTGACTTTGGGCAATCCCAACCTGCGGCCGGAAGAATCGAAGAACTGGGACCTCAGCTATGAAGGCGAATGGGGCAAGACCTTCGGCAAGATCACCTATTTCCACAACGACATCGACAACATGATTTCGACCCGCACTGTCGGCGGCCGCCGCGGCTATAATGAATATTACAACATCGACGGCACGACCAAGACCCACGGTGTCGAACTGACCCTGGGCCGCAATCTCTCACGGGACCTGGATGTCAAAGTGACCAGCAACTGGACCAGCGCCAGCAATAAAACCGCTTCGGCCGAAGCATCGGCTCACGGCGTCGACGGCATTGCCGACAACATTACGACGCTGCAGCTGGCCTATGACGACCACCGTCCCTATGGATACAACGCGACGTTATGGGAACAGTGGGTCCATGACTATTATGAAAGCGATTCCAGTCAGACCTATTCCTATAATACCTTGAATTTCGTCATCAACAAGAAATACGGCGACGCCGTCCGCCTCTTTGCCGGTGTCGATAATATTTTCAATAAGAAAATCGACGCCATCTACCTCGATGGCCGTATTTGGCGCACAGGCATCGAATTCAAATTCTAAAGGCGCAGTCCTTGCATTTCCGCTCCTCCTGTCGTAAGATAAAAGTAGGAATCAATTGCATATTATGGATGAGGAGGAGAACAATGAAACAGATACCTTTAGGGATTCCCCTGGGCATCGCCCTGGCCGGAACCGTCGGCTCCCTGGCCTTCGGTGCCAAGAAAGCCCACGTTCTGTTTGGCGCCGCCCTGACAGGCCTGTCGCTGTGGCACATGTAC
>CABQJB010000129.1 GCA_902464195.1 uncultured Megasphaera sp. | reverse complement strand
GGGCCTGGACCGTCTGTTCATTGCGGGCATCGCAGCAGAGGTGGAAGCCGCCGATGCCCTTGACGGCGATGATTTTTCCATCAATAAGCGCCTGTCTGGCCGCGATGATAGCCTGACGGCGCCGTTCGGGCCGGTCCAGGAGATAGACTTCCGGACCGCAGTCGTTGCAGCAGACCGGCTGGGCATCGTAACGCCGCGTTTCGGCGTGGGTATATTCATATTCGCACTGGGGACACATGGGGAACTCGCCCATACTCGTCCGTTCGCGGTCGTAAGGCATGGCATCGAGGATGGTCAGCCGCGGGCCGCAGGCCGTGCAGTTGATGAAGGGGTGGAGATAGCGGCGGTTGGTCTTATCGAAGAGCTCCGCTTTGCAGGCATCGCAGATGGCAATGTCCGGCGACACGAAGATATCGCCTTTTTCCCTGGCGCTCTCGACGATGGAAAAATCCTCGTACGGCGGCCGGTCTTCCATCGTCGTGACGACTTTCAGGATAGCCGACCGTTCAGGCGCCTTGCCTTCCAAATCATCGTGGAAGGCCATCAGCGCCGCCGGGGAACCTTGGGCCAGGATTTCCACATAAGAGCCCTTATTGCAGACCGTCCCGTGAATGGCATGAGCCGCTGCGATGCGGCTGACAAAGGGCCGAAAGCCGACGCCCTGGACGATGCCAAAGACACAAATCCGTTCCGTATGCATCTTATCCCCTCCCGGACACGGCGAAATGCGGGAAATCGACGTATTGGCCGTGGAAGTTCGGCAGGGCCCGGCGGAAATAGGCATCGCCGAGGATGATGTCGAACTGGTCGTTGTCGGCCAGGCGGCGCAGGTCGTCTTCTTCACGGAGCCGGACACAGTCCGTCCCCTGCGGCTCAGGGAGCCCCATGAACCACGAAGCCGTCGTCACGTAAGCGGCACCGGCTTCTTCGGCCATGGCGGCCATAGCCGAGGCAGCGACAGCCTGATGGATGATGAGGACGTTCTTGCCAGAAAAGAGGTTGTCGTCAAAATCGACGACGGCATCGAGGCCGAAGTAATGGAGCTCATAAGGTGTCCCGAAGGTCTTCTGCAGATATTTAGCGGCCTTCAGGCCGGCCGGTGAGAGGACCAGATTGAGGGAGGCCTTGCCGGCCTTGCGGTAATCGTCGATTTCATCGAACAAGAGAATCTGCTGCCAGCCGTCTTCGACCAGGGACTGGCTGATCCATTCGATATCGCCAGGGTGCATCAGTTCCAGGGGAACGGCGCCGAGGACGCCGACTGTATCGGCTTCGGCCTGCTGCGACGGGTCGGCCAGGACCGGGAATAAGGCGTCGTAGGCCTTTTCGATGCCCTTGTCGTAGTAATCCATGCCCGTCGTATCGACTGTGACGACTGGGATGGACAGCTTCTTTTCAGCCATGTGCTTCAAGGCCTTATAGTCCGTACCGATGACCGACGGGACCGGCGTCCCGACGATGGCGGCAAAGTCGGCATCAATCGTTTCGGCAGCCTGGCAGAGTTTATCGACCAGGCGGTCGTCGCGGCCGAGGATGGCGTCCATATCGCGCAGGCCGGCACTGAAGACGGCACTCTTTTTCCCACTGAACCAGCGCGGTTCATCGAAACCGCAGATGTTGCCGGCACAGCCGCCGGCATCGCAGATGACGACGATGCCGTTCAGTCCGTAGAGGACGGCCGCCGCGCCGGAGTCGTCCGGTGCAAAGGGTGAAATATATTTCCATAAACCTTTCATGGATGTTTCCTTTCCAACAAGGCCTGCTCCAGCCGCTGTAACAGCGAAATGACTCCGGCATAACCGAAGGGCTGGATATCTTCATCCCACGAGAGATGGGCGGCCTGTTCATGATAATATGCGGCATCCTTGCCGATGGTGACGTCGACAGGATGGTCCTGTCCCCGGTAATAGAGCATAGACGGCGACAAATTGGAGTATACCTGCGTATCCGGGCTCAGCTGGGCCAGGTGGCGCAGGTAGACGAAATCGTCCGGTCCCAGGTTGGCGTAGATTTCGCGGATGACGAAACCGTAGCGGGTCAGGGCCAGGGCCATTTCAAAGGCGTTGCCGTTCTGCATTTCGCCGATGGCCACGGTCGTGCCGCTGTATTTTTCCCGCACAGCCCGAACGACGGCCTGGGCCCGTTCATGCCAGGCACTGTCATCGATGGTCGTCCCCAGTACCTGAGCCAGGGCCTGATACTGTTTGTGAATCTGGGCGACCTGGTAGAGACGGGTCAGTTCGATGCTGGGAATACCCAGGCGCTTTTCCATATCCTGGGCAGCCAGGCGCGCTTCCGGGTTGAGGATGATGTTGACGTTGGCCTGGGACATGGCCTTATAGGCGGCAAAGTCGGGACAGCGGGAAATCTCATTGATCTGATTAAAGCCGACGCCTCTCAGGATGTCGTACAGTTCGCAGTCGTCCTGCAAGGGCGCGAAATAGCCCAGGAGATTGACCGTCCGGCGGCGGCGCGGCTGTTTTTCCAGCAGCGAATAAATGGCTCGGCGGACGTCGACCATGGGCGGCTTGCGGCCTTCCCGGGTCAGAGCGTACATGTAGCAGGGCACGACGGGCAGGCCCGCTTCTTTTTCGGCTTTGCGGCAGACCCGTTCCATATCGGTCCCCAGCAGGGCGTCGACACAGGTCATGCAGATCATGACGACTGACGGCTTTTCAGCCAGGCTGTCGACGACTTCACAGACGGCCTGGGGGATTTTCTTCAGATGGCGGCCCGTGACGATGTCCGTTTCATCCATGATATAGAAGAAGAAACGGTCGCTGTACCCGCCCATTTCGCTGAGAATCGTCGTATTGCGGCCACAGCAGCCCGGTCCGACCAGGAGCATGACCGATCCGGGAATGGACAGGCCTGCCCGTTTGACGCCGAAGCCCTGGGCCCCAGGCGAGTTGAAGGCCAGGGCAGACGGCGAATTATAGATGAGGTGCGTCGATGTGACGAGTTCAGCCGGGATATCATCGCGGCCGCGCGTCACCAGGTCCTGCACGGTGATAGCATAAGGTTTTCGTTCTGTCATAATCATTCCTTGTCTTGTAATAATTTTTGGGCCAAATCGAGGAAGATATGGCTGATAGGCAGGTCCGGATCGCCTTCGATGACGGTCTGGCCCAGATCTTCATAGCGGTTGATGTCGTCGCTGCGGGGAATGTCGCCGACGATGGAAAGGTGAGCCTTTTCGGCAAAGGCCCGGACCTTCGCTTCTTCGTCGGGGACATTGCGGCGGTTGAGGAGGATGCCCCGGACTTTGGCATAGCTGCGGTCGGCAAAATTGGCCACAGCCGTATTGATGTTGTTGGCTGCGTAGAGAGCCATTTTTTCGCCCGATGTGACGATGAGGACCTGTTCCGCATAGCCTTCGCGGATAGGCGCTGCAAAGCCGCCGCAGACGACGTCGCCCAGGACATCGTACAGGACGACGTCGGGCTCATATTTTTCAAAGAGGCCTAAATCTTCCAACAGAGAAAAAGTGGCGATAATGCCCCGGCCGGCACAGCCCAGACCCGGCGTAGGACCGCCCGTTTCGATACAGAGGACGCCGCCATAGCCGATGCGGGAAATATCCTCGATGGATTCTGGATCTTCGTCGTGTTCCCGCAGATAATTCATGACCGGCTGGACGGGATGGCCGCCGAGCAGGTTGAACGTCGAATCGGCCTTAGGGTCACAGCCGATCTGGATGACTTTCTTGCCTAAATAGGCGAAGGCGGCGGCCAGATTACTGGTCATCGTCGATTTCCCGATGCCGCCTTTGCCGTAAATCGCAATTTTCAGCATACGCGCCTCCTACTGCGGCATAGGCGGGTAAATCGTCTTGGTGCTGACTTCCGGGAGCATCCCTAATTTCCCCGACAAAGCGCTGATGACGTCTTGCGGCGCATCGACGATGAGGCTGATGACGTTGATATCCTTATCCTTATAAGGGACCCCCATGCGGCCGACGACATACTGGCCATATTCATGCAGGATTTCATTTAATTTAGTCGATTCCTGGCGATTCCCTACGATAATACCGATTAAAGCGACTCTCGTTTCCATATTCGTACCTCCTAAAGAAAAAAGGGGCTGTCGCACGTGCGACGCCCCTTTTTGAGTTTTAAGTTTCCAGTTTGTAGTTTTTAGTGAAGGTCTTTGAATTTAAAGCCCTCATCTACAAACTATAATCAAAAGGGACCACGCATGATGGCAGAAGCCTCCGTGCGACAGTCCCTTCGGATAATTGTGCTTTCGCCTCGTCTGCGCAGTCAAGTCTTTGCAGAGGAGCACGGTTGCTTCATAGATGAAGTTTTCCGTCAGGCAATCCTTACGGAGCACTTATTTACCCTATTATTATAACAGATTTAGTCTACTTTGGCGAATAATCACCCATTTTTTCCGCCCAAAAAAGCGCGGTACTTTTCATTGAACGTGGCCTTGTTCAATTCCTTTTCCCAGCAGGCGACGACGACCGTAGCCATGCAGTTGCCACAGACGTTGCAGATTGTGCGGATCATGTCGAGGAGGCGGTCGATACCCAGGAGGATGGCGACGCCTTCTGTAGGCAGATTGAAGGCCGCTGCCGTCGCGGCGACGACGATGATGCCCGCACCGGGAACACCGGCAATGCCCTTGGTCGACAGCATGAGCGTGACCATGACCAGCAGCTGCTGCTCGATGGGCATCTGGATGCCGTAGAGCTGGGCAATAAATAAGATACCGGCCGAACTGTACAGCGTCGAGCCGTCGAGGTTGAAGGAATAACCCGTCGGCATGACAAAGGTGACAATCGTCTTGGGGACGCCCAATTCTTCCAGGCGCTTCATGGCACCGGGCAGAGCGGCTTCACTGCTGGCCGTCGAGAAAGCCAGGAAGAGGATGTCCTTCAAGGCCCGGATGACGTGGAAGAAATTGATGCCCGTAAAAAGGCTGGCAATGAGGGCGACGACACAGATGAACAGCGCTGTAGCACCGGCGACGGACAAGATGAGCTTGCCCAAGGGGATGAGCATGGCAATGCCATAGCTGCCTACGGTATAGGCAATCATGGCAAAGACGCCGATAGGCGCAAAGTGCATGACGTAGCCCGTTACTTTGAACATGGCTTCAGCCACGCTCTGGCAGATATCGACGATGGTTTCACCTTTGCCGCCGATATGGGCGACGGCGACGCCAAAGAAGCAGGCAAAAAAGATGATCTGCAGCATATCCTGCCGGGCCATGGCATCGACGATGTTGGTCGGGATGATGTGGACGGCATAGTCGACGAGGTCGACACTGTGCTGGCTGGCCGCTGCGGCATTGGAAGCATTCGCCGCCGAAGCCGATAAAGTGACGCCCACACCGGGTTCTGCAATATTCATGAACAACAGGCCGATGGCCAGGGCGATGGTCGTAGCGAACTCGAACCAAATGATGGCCTTGCCGCCTAAGCGGCCGAGCTTTTTAAAATCGCCCGTACCGGCAATGCCCATGACCAGGGTACTGAAAATAAGAGGCACGACAATCATCTTGATCATGCGCAGGAAGGCATCACCGAAGGGTTTCAGCTTATCGCCGAAATCGGGGAACAAATAACCGACCAGGGCACCGAGGGCCAGGCCGATCAAAATTTGGGAACTCAAGCCAATTTTTTTCTTCAAGGCTGTATCTCCTTTTCTCTGGTAATAAAAAACAGCAGATAAATAAAATTGTATGCTATTTTCGCCAAATACACAAGGTTTTATAT
>CABQJB010000128.1 GCA_902464195.1 uncultured Megasphaera sp. | reverse complement strand
ATGTAATGTAAAATATTGTAAAAAAAGAGACCGTCCTAAGACAGTCTCTTTTTTCTGTAGGGGCGTCCCGTGGGACGCCCGCTTCGGACAGGTATTGGACCTCCTGACCGGAAATTTCTCCTCCACATGTTGGGGCGGGCTTGCCACGTGCAAGCCCCTACGGATGGCTCCCTACATCGGCAGAGTGACGGTGATGGTCGTGCCTTCGTTTTCTTTGCTGTTCAAGGCGATGGTGCCGTGATGCTGTTCGACGATGTGCTTGACGATGGCCAGGCCCAGGCCCGTCCCATTGATTTTGCGGGAACGGCTGGAATCAGCCCGGTAAAAGCGTTCAAAGACGCGCTGCTGTTTATCTTCCGGGATGCCGATGCCTGTGTCGCGAATGATGAAGAAGGCTTTATGGCCATCGTGGCGGACATCGATGTAGACATGACCGCCAGGCCGGTTGTACTTGACAGCATTGTCCAGGAGATTCATGATCATTTCCCGGAACAGGCCGCGGTCGGCCCATACTTCCGTATCGTCCATGGTACAGTGAACGGTGACTTTCTTTTCCATCAGGACCGGTTCCATGAATTCTACAATATCCTGAATCAAACCGCTGAGACGCAACCGTTCGGGATGGACTTGACGCTTGCCGTCTTCGATGCGGGCCAGGTGCATGATTTCTTCTATCATCTGCAAGAGGCGCAGGGCTTCCTTGCGGATGAGCGTGCCGAAATGGATGACATCATCTTTATTCTTGAAGATGCCCGTCGACAAGACTTCGGCAAAGCCGCTGATCGACGTGAGGGGCGTCTTCAATTCATGCGATACGTTGGACGTGAATTCCCGGCGCAGCTGTTCCCGGTGTTCTTGTTCGGTCACATCGTCGATGATGAAAAGCATGCCATAGAAATCGTCATCTTTATAGACAGGCTGGATAGTCAGCAGGTACAGGCGGTCGGACCGGGTCAACTTCACGTCGCAGGCACTGTCGATGTGCTGCAGTGTGTCCCAGGACACATCAGACAGGAGTTCCTTCAGATTGCGCTGCAAGACATCCTGAGTCTGACTGGCCCCCAGGAAATGGGCGGCCCGCAGGTTGAGTCCGGCAATGCCGTAAGCTTTGTCCGTCAGGATGACGCCTTCCTGGAGATTTTCCATGATGAGGCGCATGATGTTGCGCTGCTGTTCCAGGCTGCGCATATTGTCGGTAATGGTCTGGCTCTGCAAGAAAATCTTGTCGACTAAAGGCTGCAATTCATGGTCGACCTGCGGCGGCTGCACCATCTTCACATCACAGTCGTTGATTTGGCGGATGAACCGGGCCGTCTGCCGCAGCGGACTGAGGAGGCTCGCCGTCAGCAAGCGCGACACCTTGATGCAGGCCAGGGCCGACAAGCCCAGGAGCAGCAGCGCCCAGGGCAGGAGGCTGAGGAAGTGGGCATAAAAAGTATCCCTTTCCAGGCTGACCCGCAGGATCGTCCCATCGGGCAGTTTCTTGGCATAATAGTAGAGGGCCTTGGATACGGTCTGGGAATCGCGGACGGCCGTCCCCCTGCCGTTCTCAATGGCCGCTTTGACTTCCGGCCGGGCCAGGTGGTTTTCCATTACGCCTTTGTCATAATCTGATTCAAAAAGGACATCGCCGTCAGTATTGATCCAGGTAATGCGCAGACCATCCGTCTCGTGTACGCTGAGCTTCTTCAAATACAGGGACGTGTCCTTCCCTTCTTCAATCGTCGTCTCGACGACATCCATGGCCATGACTAGTTCCTGCTGGATCTGGTGCTGCGTGGAATTCCAGAAGAACCACGTCGAAATGAGCAGGGTCACGGCCATACAGGCCAGGCCCATGGTCAATAGGCTGAGGTAGACTTTCCGCTTCATACGTTCCCTCCGATGACATAGCCGACACCGCGGACGGTGTGGATGATCTTGCCGCCGTCACCCAGTTTCTGACGCAGGCTCTTGATATGCATATCAATGGTCCGGCTTTCGCCTTCATACGTAAAACCCCAGACGGCTTCCATGATCTGTTCCCGCTTGAGGACGATATCCGTATTGACCAGGAGATAGCGCAGGAGTTCAAATTCCTTGACCGTCAGGTGGCAGGGCTTGCCGTCGACAGTTACGATATGTTTTTCCTGATCCAGGGAAACGGGTCCATACGTATAGAGATTCGTTTCCGTACTCTGCCGGCCCGAACGGCGCAGGACGGCGCGGATACGGGAAATGAGCTCGACGATGCCGAAGGGCTTGCAGACGTAGTCATCGGCGCCTCCATCGAGTCCCTTGACGATGTCGTATTCACTGGTCTTAGCCGTCAGCATGATGACGGGCAGCGTCTTATACTGCTGGGTCTTGCGCAGTTTGTCCAAGATATCATTACCGCTTTCACCGGGCAGCATGATGTCCAAGAGAAGCAGGGCCGGTGTCCGTTTCTCTAAAGCCGGCCAGAATTCCTTACTGTCGGCAAACGTTTCGACTTCGAAATCCTGGCTGCGCAGGGCATAACCGACGAGTTCACGAATATTTTCATCATCTTCTACACAGTAAATCAGAGGCATAAAGCGACAGTCCTTTCCTGTAAAATCTAGTTCACTCATTTTATTCCATTATAGCGCAAAAATGCAAAAATGCCCTGTAAAAAGAGGGTAAAAAAAGAGCTTGTCGCATGACGACAAGCCCTTTTTTACATTGTAGGGGCTCGCACGTGGCGAGCCCGCTCTGGGGATATGTACGATTCCCAATCAGATTGCTAGAAGAATCCTCCAAAATCCTAACGGGTCGCCCACGTGGCGACCCCTACAAACGCGGAAGAGAAAGGGACTACGCATGATAGCAAAAAGTCTTCCTGTCCTCTCCCCTTTTAGAAATCGAAGTCCTTGGCCTTGATTTTGACCTGCCATTCTTTATCGACTTGTTTATACGTAATGGTGGCGATGAAGGAGTGGAGGTCGCGGACCCAGGTGTAATTGCGGTCCGAAATGTGGTCATCGTCGAGGTCCTGGGCCCAGGTGAAAATGACCGTGTCCCGCGGCGTCAGGACGTAGCCGATGGACAGGCCATGCTGACGCGGGTCGTCGAGGGTATCGAAGCGGTACGGTGTGTAACCGCTGACATTATGCTTCTTATACCAGAAGCTGGTCCACAGGCGGTCGTTGATGCCCTGATTGAGGATGACGCCGGAATAAGGATCGCGGCGCTGGGCATCATTGGTAGAATACAAGTCCTTGCGATAGCCGGCGAAGAAGCGGACATTGGCCCGCTGCCACAAGGGAATGGGCGCATGAGTGATTTCCGTGCGGAAACCCTTATGCGTCCCTGTCTTGACGCCATCTTCAGCCCAGCGGCCCCAGTTGGCACTGGAATCGATGTAGATGCCCGTGTCGCCAAGATGGATGCGCGGTGCGAAGTATTCCAGTTCCGGCCACTTCGTAGCCCAGATGTTATCGTCATTGTCGGTACTTTCTTCTTTACTGTAGCCAAAGCGGAAAGTCCCTATCTTGGTATTTTTCTGGAGCTGGGCAGCCGGCTTGAAGCCATTTTTGGTGTTCAAGGCGTAGCTGGCATGAAAGCTCAGGTCGCCGGACTGGTTAAGAGGTATATCGGCATAGCCCCGGACACCTAAGCCGTCATCGCTATTGTACGTCGGCCGCGGCAGCAGCGTGAATAAATAAGATTTCGTATGTTCACTGTCCAGGCGGCCTTCATAATGACCATACGTGAACAGGCGGATGTGCTTGAACCAAAGGGCCGTATTTTCTGCCGTAAACTTTTCGCCCGGATAGATGCGGATGTCATCGCCGGTAATATAGTAGTCCGGCGTCTTGGCTACGGCGTGAGGCGTCGTAATCAGACCGTGCTTGATGTAGCCAATATTATCGTACATTTCGGCATCGGTCCCGCGGACGTATGTCGTAGGACCCATGAAGCCTTCGACCTTATCCATGGTCATGCTGCCGTTCTGGCTGTTATAGGTCACATCCTGACCCGTCAATGCGTTGGTTTCGTTGACATAGACGACGGGGCCTTTCGTATGATAGACGCCGCTCTTCATATTTCCTTCGACATAGTTGGCATGGACTTCATCCATGCCTTGCTTGATGTCGACATTGCCCCGGCTCTTGACATAGCCATCGGAGTTGCGGGCGACGAATGTATCGGCCGTCATATGAACGGGCTGCTGCGGCAGGACGACGTCCTGTGAAGCCGAAGCCTGGTCCAAATCGACGGGCAGGATTTTCTTTTCTGTCACGGGAACGGCCATGACCTTATCTGTATGAAGTTTCGCTGTATCAGCTGCACTGGCCGAAAAGGTCAAGGGCAGCAGGGCTGCGATCATCGCCGCTGTCCACGTTTTATTCATTCGCGTCACCTGCTGTATTGGATTGAATGGTTACGACGGCCTGCTGGTCGTCATTGTGTTTGCTGTTTTCCAGGTCGACAGGCGTAACCGTACCGTTTTCCAAGCCGGCCTGCAAATCGCCATTGCTGCTCTGGGAAGCCGTATCGCTGTTGGCATTCGTACCGGCATCACTGGCCCCGCTGTTGTCGACATCACTATTGGTGACGGGAGCGAAAGTCGGTACCTGTACGCCGCTGGCAGCCATATTGGCCGTCTTCATGTCATCCATGACGCCATTTTCCTTGAAACCGACGACTTCAGCATTTTCCTTGGTTTCGGCATACATCGTCGTCCCTGCCGGGATATCGACTTCATTGCCATGGACGAAAAGGCCGCCGACCAGGCCTACCGGTCCGAGGATGATGGCCCCGGCTGCAGAAGCACCGACAGCACCGGCCATGCGCTTATATTCTTCCTTCGTCTTATCACCAACCGTCAGGGATACGGGAGAACCATCGGCAGCACGGACGTTGTCATAAGTGATCTCGATTTTGCCGTCCTTGCCAAAGCGCCCTGATTTCCGGGCCTTCGTGACGGTCCCCGTCGCTTCCATACCACGGGGGATGGCAATGACGTCGCCGACGCAGATATCATCAGCCACGGCAAAGCGGACGACGTCGCCTTCCTGGATGGTCTTCGAATTGAGGGCATCGATATTGGTCATCGTCACCAGCGTATTAGCCGGAATGGTCACGGTCTGGGAGACGTATTTCTTATTGCCCAGGAGTGTGCGGCGCAGGAACAGGACACGGCTCTCCAAGGAGCCGCTCATGGTCTTGCCGTCGATGCTCTGTTCCAATGATTCGATGCGGACCAGCAGCGGTTCATCGGTAATCTGGCCAGAATACTGCCACTGCATGAGATTGACTGCCGTCAGCAGGGATAAATCGGAACCAGAGTTCCCATATACATCTTTATATAAGGCATTGGTCTTATCCTGCAGACTGCCGGATACGGTCGACTGGCCGTTGAGCAGTTTGTCCAGCGCCGCGATGCGGTCGTTCAGGGAACCGGTCTGTGTCGTCCCGTAGACCGTCGTTTCGACTTTATCCGCTTTTTCCAGGATCGTATAATTGGCCGCACTGGCAGCCATGGTTCCACATAAGGCCATGACAGCCAGGATGCATGCTACTTTCTTTTTCCACATAGGCGTAACCTCCAAATTTCAGTCTCTTTCTATGCTAATCGTATCGTCTTGGCTTTTTCTGAATACTACCTCCATTATATAAGACTCATGTATAAATTGCAATAAAATGGTGCCGCCTCGCCCCTTTGAAGCCTTATTTTTTAATTAATAATTATTTTCAATTAAAAGTTTTACAAAATTACTCTTGATTTTCCTCCATCGGTCTGTTATAATG
>CABQJB010000127.1 GCA_902464195.1 uncultured Megasphaera sp. | reverse complement strand
TTTTCCGCCCATGCCGGGACGCCAATAGTCGCCGGCCTGGCGGGCTGCTGCCGGGGATACGGCCGCCGGCTGTACAGGCTCTCCCTTTTCCTGGTCCAACGGTTTCACTTCTTCTGCCAGGATCTGGATGCTGTCGTCGTTAATGTCGGCCCGGCCGCGGATGGAAACGGCCATATCGACGGCGACGGCCTGCTGATAGCGGGCATAGGTCTTAGGGAAGACGACGACCGACACGGTGTGGGTAAAATCTTCGACGGTGATGATGGCCATTTGTTCATTGCGCTTGGTCATGACCTGCTTCTTGGCCGTAATCAGTCCGCCGATGCGCATCATCTTGCCATCGTACTGCCGCCCGTCTTCCCCATAAAGGACCGACAAGGGCGTCAATTTCTTCATGATGTCCTTATACTTATTGAGGGGATGGCCGCTGAAATAGAAACCATCATATTCCTTTTCCATGGCCAGGCGCATTTCAATGGGATATTCTTCGATATCCGGATATTCCAGTTCCGTCATGACATCTTCGGCATCGTCAAAGAGGCCCATCTGTCCCGTTGCATGGTCTTTTTGGCTCAAAGACCCCATGGCGATGGCCTGGTCGATGACGGCCATGAGCTGGGACCGCTTCTTGCCAAAAGAATCCATGGCGCCGCATTTGATGAGGCTTTCCAGGGCCCGCTTGTTGACGATATGGTAATCGACGCGGCTGCAGAAATCGCCAAGCGACGTGAACGGGCCGCCTTCTTCGCGAGCCTTGACGATGGCATCAATGGCATTGGCGCCGACACTCTTGACGCCGGACAAACCGAAGCGGATAGCTCCGTCCTGGACGGAAAACATGGATACGCTGGCATTGACATCGGGCGACAGGACCTGGACGCCGTGACGGCGGCACTCTGCGACGTAGTAGCTGATTTTACTGACATCGTTGATCATGCTGGTCATGGTCGCTGCCATGAATTCCGGCCGATAATGGGCCTTGAGGTACGCCGTCTGCCAGGCTACGTAGGCATAGGCCGCCGAATGGGACTTGTTGAAGCCATAGCCGGCGAAATAGACCATGAGGTCGAAGACCTTGTTGGCAATGTCGTCGGGAATGGCGTTCTTCCGCGTCCCTTCCAGGAAATTGGCCCGCTGGGCGACCAGGATGGATTCCTTTTTCTTGCCCATGGCGCGGCGCAGCAAATCAGCCTGTCCCAGGGAAAATCCGCCCATGACCGAGGCGATCTGCATGACCTGTTCCTGGTAGAGGATGACGCCGTATGTATCCTTCAAAATCGGTTCCAGCAGGGGGTGCAGGTAGGTGACTTTCTTTTCGCCGTGACTGCCCTTGATGAAATCATCGACCATACCGCTGCCCAAAGGGCCCGGCCGGTAGAGGGCGACGAGAGGGATCATGTCTTCAAAGTGCTTCGGCGCCAGTTCCTTGACCAGATTGGTAATGCCCGACGATTCCATCTGAAAGACACCGGCCGTATCGCCTTCGGTCAGGAGCCGACACGTTTCCGGGTCATCCAGGGGGATGGCGTTGATATCCAGGTCGATGCCGTGGTCCTTTTTGATCATCTTGACGGCATCACCGATGACGGTCAGCGTCCGCAATCCCAGGAAGTCCATCTTGAGCAGGCCCAGTTCTTCGACCAGGTCCTTTTCGTACTGCGTCGTCAAATCGCCTTCCTTGGAATGTTGGACCGGCACGTAGTCGTCGACAGGAGCCGCCGAGATGACGACGCCGGCTGCGTGAGTCGACGAATGGCGAACCAGGCCTTCCAGGGATTTGCCGAAATCGACAAGGCGGTGGACCGTCGCATTCTGTTCATATTCCTCGCGGAATTCCTTGCTCATCTTCAGGGCCTTGTCGAGGGTCATGCCCAATTCGTTAGGCACCATCTTGACGATGCGGTTCACTTCGCTCAAGGGGATGTCGAGGACGCGGCCGACATCGCGCAGGACGGCTTTGGCCGCCAAGGTCCCGAAAGTGATGATCTGCGAGACGTGGTCGACGCCGTACTTCCGGGTAACGTAATCGATGACGCGGCCCCGGTTTTCATAGCAGAAATCCATATCGATATCCGGCATGGTGACGCGTTCCGGGTTAAGGAAGCGTTCAAAGAGGAGATCGTACTTGAGCGGGTCCAGGCCAGTGATGCCCAATAAGTACGCAACGACCGAGCCTGCTGCCGAACCACGGCCAGGCCCGACGGGGATTTCATGGTCGCGGGCGTATTTGACGTAGTCCCAGACGATGAGGAAGTACGACGGGAAACCCATAGTGTCGATGACGCCCAATTCGTAGTCCAGCCGCTTGCGGACTTCCGGCGTAATGGGGTCGTATTTTTCCGGCAGCGCCTGCTCGCAAAGCTTGCGCAGATAGGACGAATCCGTTTCCCCCTTGGGCACGGGGAACTGCGGCAGATGGCGCTCATCGAAAGAGATTTCAACGTTGCACTTATCGGCGATTTCCAGCGTCGTATCCAGGGCTTCGGGCATGTCGGCAAAGAGGTCGGCCATTTCGTCGCCACTCTTCATATAAAATTCATTATTATAAAAGCGGAAATGCGACGGATCGTCGAGGGTACTGCCCGTAGAAATACAGAGCTTGACCTCCTGGGCGGCTGCATCGCTGGGGTCGATGTAATGGTAATCGTTGGTTGCCACCAGCTTCAGGCCATATTCCTGGGACCAGCGCTTGAACACCGTGCGGACGACTTTTTCTTCGGGAATCCCATGATTCTGGACTTCCAAATAAAAATCATCCTTGCCGAAAATCGAAACCAGCCGGTCCAAAGTCCGCTTGGCCCCTTCTTCATTGTGATTGAGGATATCCTGCTGGATGTGGCCTTCGATGCAGGCACTCATGGCGATGAGGCCTTCATGATACTGTTCCAGCAAATCGTAGTCGACGCGAGGCTTGTGGTAATTATTTTCCCCATCGACAAAACCTTTGGACACGATTTTGATAAGGTTGTGGTAACCCTTATTATCTTTGGCCAGCAAAATCAAGTGGCAGAGCCGTTCTTTGGTCTTCTTTTCAAAACGGCTGCCCCGGGTCATATACACTTCGCATCCCAGAATCGGCTTGATGCCTTGGGCTACGGCTTCCTTATACAGATAAATGACACCGTACATATTGCCATGATCCGTAATCGCCACAGCCGGCATATTCAGCTCCTTGGCGCGCTTCACCATATCGGGAATCTTGCACAAGCCGTCGAACAAACTGTATTGAGTATGGACATGCAAATGAACAAAAGGCCGCATCCAAAAAATCCTCCTTCAAAAAAAATCGCTAATGTGATAAGGTTATCCGTAATAGGATATTATACCACATCAGCGATAAGATTGTTAGGGGGGGCATTGGCGCCGGTCGCAGGCCGCTGTTCGCAGGCCGCTCTCGGACTCAGATGCCGCTACGCGGCGGCAAACTCAAATTGACGACATCGCCTCGAGTGACCCTCGGCTTGTGGAAAAAATCGTAGCTCGTGACTCGTGGTTCGTGGTTCATAAAAGCCTGCCATTATACTCGGATGGGCTATGATCAAATCTCTAACGGGCTCGCCACGTGCGAGCCCCTACGCACAAAAGGGCGCTGGCCGTGTATTTTTTACAATCTGTGACCTGCATTCATTTTCATCGCCTGCATGCGATACCGTAGGGGACGTCCCGGAGGGCGTCCCGCCGTGAATCCTGTGCATAGCTGGAAGTTATGACGGGCGACGCACAATCGTAACACAATCATGAATCTATCGCAGCAAAGCCACTTATAATCCGCGGAAAATCGAAATATGATATAATGAGGAATATATATGTGTAGGAGGCGTCAGAATGGATCAGATAGAATGTAAAGGCATTTGGGAATGTTTTATAACAGACGGGGTCTTAGACCCTCGGCTTCCGTCGTTAGTAGCCCGTTCCTGGCAAAAGTGCCGTACCTGCGGGGTCGACCCATGGCATCGGGAAGCAGTGACAGCGTCTCCCGAAGAATTACAGGCGATTCTGCAGAAAAACCGGTTGCTCATACAGACGGCACAGCCAATCATGCAAAGTGTCCTCGATATCATCCGGGATTCTCATTTCCTATTAGCCCTCACAGACGACCAGGGCTATGTCCTGCTGACTATGGGCGACGATACCATCCTGGCCCGTTCGGAGAATATTCTTTTCCAGCGCGGTGCCATTTGGCGCAATGACCAGGTCGGGACCAATGCTCCAGGAATCGCCTTGGAATATAATCAGCCTATCCAGCTCATCGGCGCTGAACATTATTGTGCCGACCAGCATGATTGGACGTGTTCAGCGGCTCCCATCCACGGCGTAAATGGCAATGTCATCGGCAGTCTTGATTTATCCGGCAACGCCGATGCGGCCCATCTCCATACACTGGCCCTGGTCGTGGCCGGGGCCTTCAGTATCGAACGGACACTCATCAGTTATCATCAAAGTCATTTTATGCGGGCAGCCGCCAATGGTATCCGTGAATCCATTCTGCTATTCGATGAACGATTACATCTGCGCTGGGCCAATACGACGGCTCAACAGGAATTGGGCATGACACAGAAACAATTAAGCACCCTCGATTTCCGGAAAATCATGCCGCAGATTGACTGGAGCCTGGCTGATGATGCCAGCCGTCATGCTCCCTGGTACATTGATGATCTGCGGTTCATCCTGCCCGGCGACGTCCGCCGTTTCAGTGCTACCATATCCCAGACGGCCGATGCGACTGGCAAGACGTATACCCTCATCCTGCGCCGTCAAGAACATCTGATCCGGTCTGTCAACCGGGTGTCCGGCAATCAGGCTACCTATACCTTCGATTCTATCTACGCCGCAGACCCCCAAATGACGCAAGTTATCAACAGGGCCCGGCAATATGCCCATTATGATGGCAGTGTCCTCATCGAAGGTGAAAGCGGTACGGGCAAAGAACTCTTCGCCCAGGCCATTCATTCTGGCAGCGCACGGGCCAATGGACCGTTTGTCGCCGTCAATTGCGCATCCCTTCCGCGCGACCTCATCGAAAGCGAATTATTTGGCTATGAAAAGGGAGCCTTCACCGGCGCATTACGCGAAGGGAATCCAGGCAAATTCGAACTCGCTGATCACGGGACTCTGTTCCTCGATGAAATCGGAGAAATGCCCATCGAATTCCAGCCTAAATTGCTCCGCGCTGTAGAAACACTGTGTATCCGCCGTTTAGGCGGCAAAGAAATCAAAAAATTAGATGTCCGCATCATTGCAGCGACGAATCGCGATTTAGAAGCAGAAGTCGCCCGCGGTACCTTCCGGGGTGATTTGTATTACCGGCTCAATGTCTTACGCCTGGATATCCCGCCTTTACGCCAACGCCCAGAGGATATCGCCTATTGCAGCCACTTATTTTTGCAACGTTTCAATGAACGTTACCCGGAACGTCAGAGGCAATTAGCAGTCGATGTCCTCCCCTGCTTACAGAAATACGATTGGCCCGGCAACGTACGGGAATTACAAAACACCATCGAGCGGGCCTTTTATCTGAGTACAGGTCCAGCCATAACGGTCTCCGATCTGCATCTTCCTCAACGTCCGGCAAAAACAGGCATGAATGAAATCCTGATAAACGAAAAGCAACAATGCCTGCACTGCCTCCAATCAGCCAATGGCTATGTGGAAGAAGCCGCTGCCGCGATGGGAGTCAGCCGGGCTACTTTTTATCGTCTTTGTCATCGCTATCAAATCATTCCCAAACAGATTCGCCGTCAACGAAAATAAAAGTCTCATTTATCTCAAAAATATCATTTTTCTCGATATTTTTGAGATTTTTTTATTCTTATCCGGCTATATTT
>CABQJB010000126.1 GCA_902464195.1 uncultured Megasphaera sp. | reverse complement strand
GCACAGAGTTTGTAGTTTGCAGAGAAAACCTTTAAATTTAAACCCATCCGCTAACAACTAACAACTAGCCACTAACAACTTGAAAGGAGCTGTCGCGATGCGACAGCTCCTTTTTTATTATTTGCTCAAATCGAGCGATCGTACTTTTTCACGGAGCGGCAGGACCGACGGTGGGCTGACGGAGAGTTCGTCTACGCCCATGCGCAGGAATGTTTCGGTCAGTGTCAGGTCTGCACCGAGTTCGCCGCAGATACCGACCCAGATGCCGGCTTTGTGGCCGTTTTCGATGGTCATCTGGATGAGTTTGAGGACAGCCGGATGATGGGGATCGAAGAAGGCATCGAGCTTGGTCTGCTGACGGTCGATAGCCAGGGTATACTGGGTCAGGTCGTTGGAACCGATGCTGAAGAAGTCGACTTCCTTAGCCAGTTCTTCGCTCATGACGGCAGCAGCCGGTGTTTCGACCATGATGCCGATTTCCATATCCTTATCGTAGGCAATGCCTTTTTCATCCAATTCCTGACGGACTTCGTTGAGGATTTCTTTGCACCGCTGTACTTCCCAGACGGAAATGATCATCGGGAACATGATGGCGATCTTGCCATAAGCCGAAGCGCGCAGGAGGGCGCGGAGCTGGGTCTTGAAGAGGTCGACGCGGGTCAGGCAGATGCGGATAGCACGCATGCCCATGGCCGGGTTTTCTTCCGGGTCGAGCTGGAAGTAGTCGACTTTCTTGTCGGCGCCGATATCCAGGGTACGGATGACGACGGTTTTGCCCTGCAGGGCTTCAGCAGCCTGTTTATACGCTTCGAACTGCTGGTCTTCCGTCGGATAATCGCTGCTTTCGAGATACAGGAATTCGCTGCGGAAGAGGCCGATGCCTTCAGCGTCATTGGCCAGTACCTGAGGCAGGTTGCCGGGATTGCCGATATTGGCATAGAGGTTGATCTTCTTGCCATCTTTGGTAACCGTCGGGACACCGCGTACCTGTTCCAGGGCGGCTACGCGAAGTTCTTCTTCCTTCTGCTTCTGCTTCATAGCTGCCAGGGTTTCTTCATCGGGATTGATGTAGACCGTACCTGTCGTGCCATCGATGATGGCCGTCATGTTGTCGACGTCATTGTGGAGCTGTGTGCCCGTGCTGACGACGGCAGCGATGCCCAGGGTGCGGGCCAGGATGGCCGTGTGCGAGTTCGTGCTGCCTGCTGACGTAACAAAGCCGAGAATCTTATCCGTATCGAGTTGTAACGTTTCGCTGGGAGCCAGGTCATCGGCTGCGATGATGACGTGGTCATAATTGCTGAAGTCGATTCCCGGGCCGCCGCAGAGCTGCTGTTCTACACGACGGGAAATGTCGAGGACATCGGCTGCGCGGGCCTGCATATAAGCATCTTCCATGGAACGGAACATTTCAGCAAATTCCTGAGCCGTCTGGTCGACAGCGGCTTCAGCATTCATTTTTTCATCGCGGATCTTGGTTTCAATACCTTCGATATAGTCATCGTCATCGAGCATCATCTGATGGACTTCGAAGACAGCGGCTTGTTCTTCACCGACTTTGTCTACAGCCTTGACATACAAGTCCTTGAGCTGGCCGATAGCTTCTTCGCGGGCTTTCTGGAAACGCGCGATTTCGGCATCGACGTCTTCGATTGGCCGTACGGCCGTAGAAATCGTATTACGATGGAACAGTGCCAGCGGTCCGATGCTGATACCGGAGAAGACACTTTTACCTTTTAACGTCAGCATGTACTTTCCCCCTCAAAGAAATTAGAAGTTTTCTTTCAAGAAGGCTTCTACAGTGCTAGCTGCCTGTTCTTCGTCTGCGCCTTCTACCTGTACTTTAATCGTTTCGCCCTGTTTTACGCCGAGAGCCATGATGGTGAAGATTTTCTTCAAATCGCCTTTGCGGGCGCCTTTGAATACGCTGATATTGGATTCAAATTTCTTTGCTTCTTTGACCAAAAGGCCGGCCGGACGAGCGTGGATACCCTGGGGATCAGTGACAACAAATTCGAATTCTTTCATGACAAATTCCTCCTTTTAGGAAATAGAAAAGATGAGATAAAGCTACATAATATAGTGTATACGATTTATAGCAATAACGCAATCAGTCTTGCGGACGTTTTTTGCGGAAAATACCGAGCAGGATGGCTGCGACGATGACGCCGGCCACTAAGGCGACGATGTACATGGGCCAGTTGGTGATGACGCCGAAGACGAAGATGCCGCCGTGAGGAGCCGGAAGAGCGCAGTTGAAGAGCATCGACAAGGCACCGGCGACAGCCGCGCCGATAGCGCAGGGCGGGATGACGTGGACCGGGTCCGATGCGGCGAAAGGAATAGCCCCTTCGGTGATGAAGGACAGGCCCATGATGAAGTTGGTAATCGTCGACTGGCGTTCTTTCGGCGTGAACTTGCCTTTAAAGATGAGCATAGCCAGGGCGATGGCCAGGGGTGGAACCATGCCGCCGACCATGACCGAAGCCATGATGCCCGAGCTGACAGCCTGACCGCTGGCACTCATGAGCGACGCCGTACCGAAAACGTAAGCGGCTTTGTTGATCGGGCCGCCGAAATCGATGGACATCATGCCGCCGAGGATGAAGCCGAGGACGATGCGGCTCGATGTAGTCATGCTGTTGAGGACGTCGAAGAGCCATGTATTGAAAACGGACGTCGGCGGGTTGATGATGTAGGTCATGATGACGCCGATGAGGACCAGGCCGAGGACCGGATAGAAGAGGATGGACTTCGTGCCGTCCAGAGCTTCCGGCAGATGGGCCAGGGCTTTTTTCAGGAAAATGATGAGGTAGCCTGCAATGAAGCCGGCAAAGAGGGCGCCGAAGAAACCGGACCCGCCTGTCGTTGCCAGGAAACCGCCGACGATACCGGGCATGAGAGCCGGCCGTTCACCGATACTCATAGCGATATAGCCTGCCAGGATAGGCATCATCATGCTGAAGGACAGGCCGCCGACATTTTTCAGGAAGGCAGCCAGCGGCGTGCCGCTGCCGAAGTTGGCCGTACCGGCATTATCCATATCGCAGAGGAAAGCCAGGGCGATGAGAATCCCGCCGCCGATGACGAAGGGCAGCATATGGGATACGCCGTTCATCAAGTGTTTATAAATCTGACGGCCGACGCTTTCTTTTTCAGCGCTTTCGACATCGACCGCTTCCGACGACGATTCATTGCCCTGATAAATGGGGGCTTTGCCGTCGAGGACGGTCTGGATGAGTTCTTCCGGGATCTTGATGCCGTTAGCGACTTTCGTAAAAATAACCGGTTTGCCGGCAAAACGCTGGACCGGTACGTCTTTATCGCAGGCGACAATGACACCGACAGCTCGGTCGATATCGGCCTGGGTCAGGTGGTTCTTGACACCGCCGGAACCATTGGTTTCAATCTTGATGTCGACGCCCATAGCAGCGGCTTTGTTTTCCAGGGCTTCTGCTGCCATATACGTGTGGGCAATGCCCGTCGGGCAGGCCGTGACGCCGATGACGTACGGACGATCCGACGGAGCGGCTGCTTCCGTTTCAGCCGGTGCTTCTTCGGCAGCGGCTTCGGCGGCAGCTTCCGCTTCTTCGGCTGCGACCTGTTCGCTTTCGGCCTTGTCGATGATAGCCAGGTATTCTTCCGGCGTCTGGGCCTTCATCAGGTTGTCGCGGAAGTCATCGTCCATGAGCATACGGCTCAAACGGCTCAATACTTCCAGATGGACGTTGGCACCGCCAGCCGGAGCGGCGATGAGGAAGAACAGGTGAGCCGGTTCGTCGTCGAGGCTTTCGTAGTCGACGCCGTCGCGGACGATCATCGAAGCCAGACCCGGTTCGTTGACGGCTTCCGTCTTGGCATGAGGAATGGCGATGCCTTCGCCGATACCCGTACTGCCTTCTTGTTCACGGGCGAGGACGCGCTGCTTGTACAGCTCTTTGTCGTTCAGGTTGCCGCCGGCGGCCATGAGGTCGACCAGGTGGTCGATGGCAGCGGCCTTGTCGGCTACAGACGCATTGAGGTCGATGCTCTGTTTCTTGAGTAAATCTACAATACGCATTGTTTCTCTCCTTCTCTTCTCAACTTTCTACACAAAAATGCGTGTTTCTTTATAAAGTAGCGTATACTTCTTTGATATCGTCTTCCGTAGCCAGCCATTCATGGAAGGCCGATGCACTGCCGGCACTGATGCCCATTTTCAAGGCTTCCTGGAGGTCGCCCTTGGACGCTTCGAAACCGGCCAGGAAACCAGCGACCATGCTGTCGCCGGCACCGACGGAATTGACCAGCGTGCCTTTCGGGGACTGGCGGCGGTAGACCTGGCCGTCTTCACCGAGGAGCAGGGCGCCGTCGCCGCCGAGGGAGACGAGGACGTTGCGGGCCCCCATGGCCTGGAGCTGTTTGGCGCAGACGATGATTTCTTCATCTGTATGGAGGTCGACGCTGAACAATTCGCCTAATTCAAAGTTATTCGGTTTGATGAGGAACGGTTTATATTTGATGACATTCTTCAAGAGATCGCCGGTGGCATCGACGACGACGCGGATGTCGCGGCCCTGGAGGCGTTTGAGGATCTGTTCGTAAATATCATCAGGGATATCGCTGGGGATACTGCCAGCCAGTACCAGGGTATCACCGGCTTTGAGGGTATCGATTTGAGCCAGCAGGGCTTGCAGTTTTCCTTCCGGGATATGCGGGCCCATACCGTTGACAGCCGTTTCATCATCGGCGCTGACTTTGAGGTTGATGCGCGAGCAGCCTTCGTCGAGGACGATGAAATCCGTATCGCCGCCGTTGGCTTTGGCCAGGCGTTCAATTTCCCGACCCGTAAAACCGGCGATGAAGCCGAGCATCTTAGACGGAATGTGAAGGTTTCCCAGGACGAGGGACACGTTGATGCCTTTGCCGCCGGGATAGATCATTTCCTGTTCCGCCCGGTTGATATCACCGGCCGTAAAGGTCTTCATGTGGACGACATAGTCTAAGGATGGATTGAACGTAACTGTATAAATCACAGGATATGCACCTCCGTAATCTGCTGATAAGGCCGGTAGTCGATATGTTCTTTGGCCTTTGCCGTAATCAGCGTAACCATAGATAAGTCTGCAAATGTAATGTGCGAAGATAAACCGAATTTACTGGAATCGGCCAGGACGAAGCGGTCCAGGCACTGGCCTACGGCAGCGCGCTTACAGACAGCTTCTTCATCATCCGGCGTCGTGCAGCCGGAATGGGGCGCGATTCCATTGGCTCCGAAGAAGCCCTTGGTGAAATGATAGCGGCCGATCATATCCCGCATATCACTGCCGACAATGGCTTCCGTATCGCCTTTGACCCTGCCAGGCAGGATATAGACGCGGCTGCCGCTGCGCCCCAATTTCTGGGCCAGCGGGATGCTGTTGGTCACGAAGGTCGCTTCGGACCCGGCCAGGAAATCGGCCATCTGTTCCGTCGTCGAACCGGCGTCGAGATAGACGAAATCATCTTTCTTGATCAGGCTGGCCGCATACTGGGCGATGCGGCGTTTATCGCTCATATGAATGGAATATTTGTCCTGCAGGTTTTCCATATCCGCTTCATATGAAGAATCATCACGCAGTGTCGTAGCGCCGCCATGGACACGGCGAAGGCGCCCTTCCCGGTCCAGCGTAAGTAAATCCCGGCGGACCGTCGATTCGGAAATGTTCAAAAAACTCACTAAGTCCTGAACCGAAACGGCCCCACTCGTATTGACAAGACGCATGATTTTTTCATGTCTTTCCTCTGTCAACATCGTATCACTTCCCTTTTATCCTCCTTTGGCCTCATTATACCGTTATATTCAATCATTTTCAATCAAATTCATTCATTATAATCAAAAAGCAATCATTTTCATTCATCTATGCGTCCTGCTCATTAAGTGATTTTATTCACATATGTAAAGG